>JAFDER010000300.1 GCA_019310245.1 Deltaproteobacteria bacterium | reverse complement strand
GCACTTCTGTGCGTCGAACACGGTGCGCCTCGACTCCGTCTCGGTGTTGAACGCACTCGAGAGGCACTGGCCCACGCAGGCGCCGCAATGCACGCACAGCTCCTCGTCCCATACGAGGTTCTTGACCGGCAGGATCGTCTGCACCTCGTTCTGCCTGAGGAAGTCGAGGGCCCTGTCCACCTGGTGCCGCTCGCCCTTGAAGATCGTGAACATCCGGCCGGCTTCCTCGGGCGTGACGTGCGCCTGGAGGATGTTCACCTCCACGTCGAAGCTGCGGATCACGCTCGAGACGACAGGCTTGTCCACCTGGCTCCTCGGAAAGTTCAGTATCACGCTTTTCTGGATCATCTCGTCCTCCCTGCGGGAGACGCCTCCCGCGCGTTTTCGTCGTTCTTGTTCCTGTCGAGTCTCCTGAGCTCGATCTCTCCCCAGAACCCGATGCTGTCCCCGGCGCACGCGATGAGGCCGCCGAGCGTGCTTCCCCGCTCCTGCTCCTCGACGATCACCTTCACGTCCTCTCCGGAGCGGACCCTGTTGGCCAGCGCCGTGGCCGCCGCGTCCGCCTCCACGGCGTCGCCGGCGATCGCGACGACGGCGTCCGCCCGTCCGTACGAGAGGCTCGGCCCCACCTTTGCGCTCGACGTGCAGACGCCGAGACCCCTGCACGCATCGACCTCGAACACGATCCTGTCCGAGAAGGGCGAGTCCTCGCCCGCGTAGAGCCGGAAGGAGACCGGCTCGTCGGAGCGCACGAACACGTCGCCGCCGTTCTCCACGATCACGGTCTCGCACTCCTCGAGGAGTCCTCTCCCCACGGCCTGGGCCACCGCCCCGGCCACTGCGGCCATCGGGCCCACGTTCCACCTGCGGGCCGACGCGGCCATGGCCTGGATGATGGGCGGCGCGTCCTCGTCGACGGGATGGGGATCGAGGGCCGCGGCAAAGCCGCCGTCCCGCACGATGTGACCCTCGATCAGTCCGCGCACGCCTGCGAGGATCTCGCGTGCGAGCCGTTCGAGGTTTTCGTCGCACAGGATGAGCAGGTCGCTCTCACCGATCGTGACCTGGAACCTCTCGAGGTCCGGCCTCGTCATCCACTGCCTGTAGAAACGCTCCGAGTAGTCCACCGCTGCACCTCGATGCAAATGCACCTGTCCGTCCGGTCATGGGTGCCAGATCAGTGCCCCGGTCGGGGAGCCTCGGAGATGGAGAGTGGTGCGCTTCCGTGCCCGACGGCCCCTACCGGGGCCTCGGCATCAACATCGGCGGGATTCTGCGGGTCACGTTCATGATGTCGCGTCTCTCAAGGACTTTTCCTAGGATGTTTGCCCGGGCAAGTCAAGACCGGGCGTTAGCCCGCTAGATCAGGATGTCCGTGCCCGGCGTCGCGTCGCGCACGAACACGAACTTGTCGATGAGGACCGTGGAGTCCAGGATGCAGTCCGCTGTGTCGTGCAGGTGGAAGCGGATGGTGAACAGCTCGCCCGGCTCCACCAGCCACTCGGTGACGAGCCAGCCCGTCGACGAGCCGTACGTGAAGCCCATCGAGTAGTCGCCCACGTAGTCCACGTCCGACGTGCCGCACTCGAACCCCGTTCCCGTGATGTCCGTGTTGGAGTCCATGGTCGTGCACCCGTCGTACCAGCAGCATTCCGACAGGGCGGAGTTGATGGCGATGTAGCACAGCTCCTCGCCCTCCGCGCAGCCCGGCATGCCGGCCGGGCAGACGAAGTCGGGCGTGGTGACGCTGGGGCGGCACTGCGTGTAGTTGATGATCGGGTGCTCCATGCCCTCGACGCTCGCGGCCACGAGCAGCATGTAGAACTTGTCGTTGAACTCCCTGCCCACGTACTCGTCGTACTCCACGGAGAAGAAGACGTAGTGGACCTGGAATCCGTGGGCGTCCATCGGCGCCCGCAGCGTCAGGGTCCACTCCACGACGTCGTAGGCCGGGTACTCCTCCGATGATGCGTGCGGGTCAGGCACGGATGCGGGGAACAGGCCTCCCGTGAGCGTCTGGTTGTGGTCGTAGGCGTCGGGCGGTGTGGACGGGACGGCCCAGCCCGTGGACATCAGCGCGTAGGAGCCTCCGAGCAGGGGCTCGAGGCCGTTCGATGAATCCCCGAACCTCGCGACCGCGGCCCGCGAGCGCTCGAGATTGCCCGCGTTCGTGATGACCGGCGAGGTGTATGTCTGGCTGATGAATACCTCGTCGTCGCACAGGTCGATCGCGCAGCGCAGGTTCTCGAGATCCGTTCCCACCGCCGGGCAGGCCGAGCAGTCCGGGAGGATCGCGTCTGCGGCATCCGGACCCGGCTCGTACGCGGCATCCGCCGGCGGATCCACGACCGCGTCGGGATCCGGAGCCGCATCGGTCGATCCGTCTGATCCCGCGTCGCCATCCGGGACCGTGTAGCCGGGATCGCTCTCCGCTCCGCAGGCTGCCAGCCCGATCGTCAGTGCCACCGTCAGGAACGACCGGATGTCCATGCGGCTGCCTCCTCACTCCCTCAGGGCACGGTCACCGTCGTCGACAAAGTATCGATCCGGACGGTCCATGTTCCGCTCGTCAGCCCGCAGATGCCGTACTGGGGATTGAACCAGCCCAGGTGAGTGCAGGTCATGCCGGTCTCGGTCTCCGTGATCGTGAGGGTCAAGGGCGGCGTGTACGCGAGCGTGGCGACCAGCGTGGTGCAGTCCAGCATCCAGGCGCAGTAGTGCGTCACGCTGATGCACCCGCCGCCCTCGTACGTGGCCGCGAGAGCCTCGGTCGTGGACCCGTCGGGGTTGCAGGACCCGGTCGTGATCTCGGCGCCCTTGGCGTACCTGGCAAGGGAGGGCGAGGCCCCGGAGCCGTCCGCGCCGCCTCCATCCGACGCGTCGGAAGCGTCCACGGCATCCTCGGGGTCGTCTTCCGCGTCCTCCTCCGCATCCGGTGCCGCGTCCGGCTCTTCCGAGGGGTCCTCGACCGGTTCCTCGACCGGTTCCTCGACCGGGTCCTCCACGCCGTCCGGTGACGGATCCACTGCCGGCTCGCCGGTTCCGTCCGTCGTGGTCTCGGCCGGCGCGTCCTCAGCGCCGTCGGCGTCTCCCGTGGTTTTCGACTTGCTGCCGCAGCCCGCGGTGGCGAGAAGGATCGAGAGCAGGGCGATGATCGTGGTCCTCGGCATCACTGTCCTCCTTCGGGTGGAGAGGGGATGTTGATAGGCTAGTTCACGTTTTCGGGTGAGGCAAGCGGCAGGGTCAGGGGACGGTCACCGTCGTCGTGAGGGTGCCGATCCCGACGGTCCATGTTCCCGAGGTCAGCCCGCAGATGCTGAACCGGGGGTTGAACCATCCCTCGTGGTAGCAGAACGCGCCGGTTTCGGTCTCGGTGATCGTGAGGGTCGAGGGCGGCGTGTACGCGAGCGTGGCGACCAGCGTAGAGCAGCCGTTCATCCACGCGCAGTAGTGCGTCACGTCGATGCACCCGCCTCCCGCGTCCGTGGCCACGAGCGCCTCGGTCGTGGACCCGTCGGGGTTGCAGGCTCCGGTCGTGATCTCGGTGCCCTTGGCGTACCTGAGAAGGGAAGGTGAGGCTCCGGAGCCGTCCGCGCCGCCGCCGTCAGAGGCATCGGATGCGTCCACGGCGTCCACGACGTCGTCGACCGGTTCGCTCACTTGGTCGTCTTCCGCGTCCTCCTCCGCGTCCGGTGCCGCATCCGGCTCCTCCGCGGGGTCGTCGGCGGGGTCGTCGGCCGGGTCCTCGTGCCCGTCCGGTGCGGGATCCTCGGCCGGCTCGCCGGAGCCGTCCGTCGTGGTCTCGGCCGGCGCGTCCTCGGCGCCGTCTGCGTCTCCGGTGTCCTTCGACTTGCTGCCGCAGCCGGAGCATGCAAGCAGGATCGAGAGCAGGGTGATGATCGTCGTCCTCGGCATCACTGTCCTCCTTCGGTTGGAGAGGGGGTGTTGATAGGCTAGTTCACGTTCTCGGGTGAGGCAAGCAGGCCGGGCTCACTTGCCCAGCGCCTCGAGGACGGCGAGGGTCTCGATCACCGTTGTCCGTGTGTAGGCGTCGGTCTGGGAGCTGGTGTCGCAGACGTCGTTCTTCTGGATCTGCAGGCACTCGAGCGTCGGGGCCAGGGTGTAGAGCTTGTACTGGAACGTCGCGTCGTCGAGTTTCTTGCCCTTGAGGTCCTTCAGGAAGCTCGTCAGAGAGCCGCGCCAGGTCATCATGTCCGCGCCGAGGTTCGTCATGTCGTAGCACGTCTTGCCCCCGTGGCTGCGGTCGTAGTGGTAGACGACCTGGGTGAAGACGGCCGCGACCGCGTCCCCGGTGGCCGGAGTGATCAGCTTCTTCTTCTCGAGCTTGCCGAGGGCCTCCTTGACCGCCTCGTCGTCGTACACGTTCTTCTTGCCGGCGAGGTACTCGTGCAGCTCGGCGTACTGCTTCTCGAGGGTCGTCCAGGAGGCCTCCTTCTCCATCGCGGCGAGGTCCTTGGCCTCCATGTCCCTGCGCACATTGACGAGGTCCAGCTCCACGTTGCCGAGCACCTGGAAGCAGGCCTCCCTGTTCGTCTCGAGGATCGCGATGTCCTTCTTCATCTTGGCGAGGCCGTCCTCGAAGGAGGCGTCGGTGAGCTTGCCCTTCTTCTGCAGGTCCTCGAGCAGGCCGATCTTCTTCTGGATCCTCTCGAACGCCTCGGTCTCTTTCTCGTTCATGGGAGGCATGGGGGGCGGCACGGGCGCGTAGCACGTGGGCTGCACGGGGGGAGGCTTCGGCT
>JAFDER010000299.1 GCA_019310245.1 Deltaproteobacteria bacterium | reverse complement strand
GGGGACCTGCGCATCGTCGTGATGTCGTTCGACGGACCGGGCGGGAAGGCGGCCCGCAACCAGCTCATCAAGAAGCTCTCCTCGGCCGACGGAGTGGAGCTGACATCCCGCAAGGAGGCCACAAAGGCCGGCGAGTCGCTGGGCATCCCGAAGGGCACGACGAAGCCGGCACACCTGGCCAAGATCGGCGAGACGCTCGGCCTCGACGCGATCATCATGGGCACGGTGGTCGGGGAGAAGAAGCTCAAGGCCCTGGAGATCAAGATCATCTTCACGAAGAAGCCGGAGCTCTCCATCACGAAGAACTACACGTGGACGGGCAAGACACCCTCCAGCGACCTGATGCTCGAGGTCGCCATGGAGGTGACCCAGGCGATCCGCGACACCATCAGGCTCATCGAGACCGAGGCGGCCGAGGCCATCTTCGGGCCTGACGACGAGTACGAGACCGAGGACAAGCCGACCAAGCCCAAGAAGCCGCGGCCCAAGAAGGGCGATCGTGGTCCGGTGATCGGGTTCGACGTGGGGATGTACATGTCCGCGCGCAAGCTCAAGATCACATCGTCGGAGGGCCCGGACATCGAGTACGACGGGTCGGTCTTCCCGGCGATCGGGGCGGATCTCTTCTTCTTCCCGGGCCGCATCGCCTCCAGCTCGCCTGCCGCGAACATCGGTCTGGGCCTCTCCTTCCGCCGCTCGTTCCTGCTCGAGTCGAAGCTGCAGGCCGCGGACGAGGCGTTCGACACCTCACTCACGGTTCTCGACGCGCGGATCCTCTACCAGATCGTCTCCAAGAAGGCCCCCCTCGTGGTCGACGTGAGCGCGGGATGGGGCCTGTGGTTCTACAAGATCGACGGCGCCAGCCAGGCCGGCATCCCGGTGGTGAGCTACGAGTACATGAACTTCCTCGTGGGCGCCGCCTTCGACATCAAGGCCGTGGACCCGTGGCTGTCGATCGACCTCGGCGTGACCCTGCGCATTCCCCACAAGTGGGGCCTGGGCAGCTGGACGTACGGGGACAAGGCCGCCGGCTTCGGCGCGACCGCCGTCGTCGGCCTCTCGGGCCCCATCGCCGTCGGCCTCGGATGGAGCGCCGGGTTCGAGTACACCGGCATCATGACCAAGCACAGCGGACCCTGCGAGGTCACCGACGGCACCTGCCTGACCTCGGACAAGAGCTCCGACCACTACCTCGCCGGGTTCGCCAAGCTGAGCTACGCTTGGTAGCACTTGCAACCTCCCGCCCCGCCGGTATATATATCCCTGCCTGCTCCGGGCCCTTGCCGGCGCACGTATGGTGGATGTAGCTCAGTGGCAGAGCACCGGGTTGTGGTCCCGGGGGTCGTGGGTTCAAAACCCATCATCCACCCTACCTCGATGCGACTCCCGGTCGCACTCGTCCTCGCCGCTCTGCTGACCTCTCCCGATGCCGCGGCCGGAGGCGAGGACGTCACGGTCACCTGGCTGCCCGGAGCGGCGCGCACGATCCCGCGCACGGACTCGGCTTCACGCGACGCGCCAGTGTTCGAGTACGCATACGGCCCCGCAGCGTACGACACGATCGGCGGCGAGTGGGGATGGCTGCTCGTCTCGGGCAAGGGCCTCACCTTCCACCTCGGCCAGTACGCCATGCTGCCCATGGAGAACCACGACTCGAAGAGGCTCTTCCCGCCCGGGCAGCTCTGGCGCGGAATGACCGGCGGTTCGGTCTCCCTCTCGCTGGATTCTCTGGCCCACTCATGGTTCGGCACGTCGGGAGCGTTCGAGATCTCCATCACCGTCTCGCACGAGAGCGACCACGGCGATCTCGACGACCCGCCGGGGCCCACCGACATCCCGAAGGGAGGCGGTGGCCAGGCCGTGTGCCCGGACGTCGCGATCCGCGTCCCGATCACGAACGAGTTCACGCTCATCGCCCGCATCCAGGACCGCATCTACATGAGCGGCGCCCTGATCCACGCTCCAGGCGTCGACCTCATCCTGCGATACGCCCTGAGCGAGCGGCTCGTGCCGCAGATCGCTATCTTCGGCGAGGGGATCTTCCCCCGCAAGGACTCCGCAAGGAACGGATTCCTCGTCCGGCTCATGATGGGCCTCGTCATCCCGGGCAAGATCGGAGAAGCCACGTTCTTCTGGGCCGCCGACTACGGCAACGGCAAGGGCCTTCTCATCAACCACCGGGAGTTCAGGATGTCCGGAGGCATCCGCTACTCGCCGTTCTCCTGGTGAGTCAGATCCGGGGCGAGTGGGCCCCGCACGAGTCCAGGTCGGACAGCTCCCGGTTCTCGCGCGTGTAGAACCCGTGCTCCTGCAGCACGGCGAGCTTGGGCTTGATGTTCGTCTCCACGTCGAGGAGGAAGAAGCCCGGGAAGAGGTCCTTGTGCTTCTTGATGAAGTCGAAGACGCCCACGTGCGGGCCTTCGATCGACACGGTGCCCACCTTACAGACCTCGTGGCCCGTGATCACGTACTCGGGCAGGAGATCGTCGCAGAACTCGAGCGCCGCCTTGCGCTCCTCGCTCAGCTCCGCGTACAGCCTGCTCTGCGGCAGGTAGCACAGGAGGGACGGCAGGATCCGCGCGCCCATGAGCCGGAAGGAGACCATCTGGAAGAGCGACTTGTAGAAGTCCTCCATCGTCTCGTCCGGGTAGCCCCAGATGAAGAACGTGTCAACGCGCGGGAACAGCTGCGTGGCCCGTGAGACCACGTCCACGGCCATCTCGGGCGTGAACCCCTTCTCGGTCATCGACAGGATCCTCTCGGAGCCCGACTCGATGCCAAAGCGGATCTCCACGCACCCCGTCCTCGCCATGGCCTCCATCACCTCCTGGTCGGCAAGATCCACCCGGGCGAACGCCTTCCAGTAGAGCTTGAGGCCCGTCTTGGCGAGCAGCTCGCAGAACCGCTTCACGGTCTCCTTGGACGAGACGAAGAACTCGTCCTGGAACAGGAACAGCTCCACGCCCACCTTCGCGTGCAGCTCCTTCATCTCCTCGACCACGTCCTCGGGCGAGCGGAAGTAGCACTTGTGGTTCCACACGGGCGCCACGGAGCAGAACGAGCACTTGTACGGGCATCCCCTCGAGGAGACCATCCCGTAGGCGTCGTACGCCTCGAGATCCACCCTGTGGAACGCGGGCCTGCCAAGCGCATCGAGGTCCCTGATCCTCTCGGGAGGCGGGTTGCACACCACGCCGCCTTCGCCGCGCATGAAGATCCCGGGCACCTTCGACAGATCACCTCCGTTGCCGAGCGCCTCGACGAGAGGCACGATGGACGCCTCCCCTTCCCCGTGCGCCACCAGGTCTATCCAGTCGAACCGCTCGAGGACCTTCTCCTCCACCGCCTTGGCGCCCACGCCGCCGAGCACGATGGTCCGGTCCGGGTACCGCTCCTTCAGCCTCCTCGCCGCCAGGATCGAGAATGGCAGCAGGTTCGCCATGCACGAGAGGCCCACCACGGGCGCCGGGTCCGCCATGAACTCGACGAACGAGTCCAGATCGAACGGGTCATCGGCCTCGCACAGCTGGTAGTCCCTGAAGTCCACCTCGTAGCCGGCCTTCTCGAGCACGGTCGTCAGGTAGAGCGGACCCAGCGGCAGGTGGAGCTCCTTCTCGTACGAGTCCGAGTAGCGCACGAAGAGCATGTTGAGGTTGACGAGCGTGATGTGGGCCATGGGCTACTTCCCGGGGTGGTATCCGGCGATCATCGCCTCGAGCGCGGAGTCGGGCACCGCGCCCAGCGCGGCCATCTCGGAGTCCGAGAGCGCCATCGACTCGAGCGATCCCCGCCTGTCCTCGATCAGCCGCCTCGCGAACGCGTCGTCACGCGCCGCCTCGCACAGCACCTTCTCGATGCCCGTCGGCACGTCCAGCGAGCCGCTCCCGCGCTTCGATGGCTGGCCGCCCACGATCGTGAGCTCCGGCCTTCCCATCTTGTCTGCCACGGACATGGCTCAGTCCTCCTCCTCGGGATCTTCTTCGACTTCCTCGGCGACATCGGCATCGACCTCGGCGTCCGGGAGGTCGGGGCCGGCGCCCCCCCCTTTCGCAACGTCGCACGCGACCACGGAGATGATCATGCTCCCAGCAACCGCTGCGGCCACGTGCCTGGCGAACCGGCTCTTCCTGATCCTCTCGGGCCGGAAGCGCTCGACGAGCTTCCCCAGGTCGCGGCGCTCCAGAGCCGAGAGCATGGCGCGCTCTGAGCCCGTGAGATCGAATCCCTCCTGCATCGCAGCGCCGGCAGGATCTGAGAGAAACCTCCCCAGGAACTCGTCGTCGCCCGCGGCCGCGAGCAGGATCCGCTCCAGGTTCACGGGAATGTTAACATCCTCCCTCGGACCCTGCCGCTCGCTCGATCCCACGATCCTGCCGGGCTTGCCCGTCTTGCAATAGCCGCTCATTCACCGTCCTCATCTTCGGCGTCCGCGTCCTCGTCGTCGGCCAGGTCGTCCACGGGGTCCGGCGCCGCGTCCGGATCGGGCCAGCTGGCGTCCACGCCGGCCGAGATATCGGGCATGTCCGCCGCCTCCACGTCGTAGCCGTCCGGCGGCATGTCCGGCCCGGCGCCGCCACACTGCTGGTCGCCCGAGCCGCACGCCGCGGTCGTGATGATCAGCGTGCCGGCCACGGCCGCCGCTACCTTCCGCGCGAAGCTCCCCCTGGGCTTCTTCCCCGGCACGAACCGGTCGATCAAGGTCTCGAGGATGGACCGGTCCATGGCGAGCAGCATCGCCGTCTCGGATCCGGCGAGCCTCTCGCCCTTGAGCGCGGCAG
>JAFDER010000298.1 GCA_019310245.1 Deltaproteobacteria bacterium | reverse complement strand
ACGACTGCAACGGCTGCAGCGCTTCATGCTGGTGGGAGCGGGCCCTTCTCGTCCCGTCTGGCGAGACGGGAGCCGTGGTGAGCGCTGGAGGCGGCACGGGTACCGTCTGCCTGGGGAGCACCTTCACCTTCGAGCTGTGGTTTCGGCTCGACGAGCCTCTCACCGAACTCTATCACCTTGCCCTGTACCAGCCGGAGAGCTTCGGCGTCGGGTTCACCAGGGATCGGTTCGACGAGTACCAGGTCGTCGTTGTGCTCTGCGGAGAGCTCGACCCTGGAGTCTCGTTCGCGATGTTCGCCGTCGAGCAGGCGATCGCCCCGGGAGACTGGCACCACGTGGCCGTCACGAGCAGATATGAGGGAGGCACAGGCGGTGTGTACGTCTACGCCTGGTTCGACGGTTCGAGGCTCGAGGAGTGGTGGCCGCGCGGTGGTGCGTGGCGCTGCGAGTCCGATCTTCATCTTGGATATGCAGGCGTGGAGGACTGGGCGGCTTCCTTCTCGGGAGCCATCGACGACGTGCGCATCTCCAGCAGGAACATCTATCCGTCCATCAGGATGACGCCGGAGTCCAGGCTCGAGCCCACGGAGGACACGGTGGCGCTCTGGACGCTGGATCACTCCACGGCCGGGGTCGTCGCCGATGCAACGGGTGGCGGGCGGGATGCGGAGCTCGCGGGCGGGAGCCTCGTGCTCGATCAGTGCCACGGCAGTCCCTGAGGACCCTGGCCTGACACCGGTGCGGACTCCGCATGAAAAATGCCGTAAGATACAGTCTCAGGGGAATGGTGTGATGTCGGTGAAACGAACGAATGCTTGTACGGCCATGGCGGCGCTGCTCGCGCTCGTGACGGCGGGCTGCCCGCTGCACAGGGGAGAAGATTCGATCGAGAGGATCTCGATCAACGGGGACGAGGACGGCGACGGGATCCTGAACGGCGACGAGGGGTACCTCACGCGGGTGGACACGGACGGGGACGGGGTGCCCGACTTCGAGGACGAGGACTCGGACGGCGACGGGATCGCGGACAGCGTGGAGGCAGGCGACCACGACACGCGCACGCCTCCGGTGGACTCGGACTGGGACGGGATTCCCGACTACCGTGACCTGGACTCGGACGCCAACGGCATCCTCGACGAGCACGAGGAGTTCATGGACACGGACATGGACGGGATCCTGGACTTCGCGGACCGCGACGATGACGGGGACGCCATCCCGGACGACGTGGAGATCAGCGACTCCCCGCACGATCCACCGGACTCCGACGGCGATGGTACGCCCGACTTCCGTGATCTGGACTCTGACGGGGACACGATCTCGGACGCCGACGAGGGCGTGGCGGACACGGACGGCGACACGATCCGCGACTACCTCGACCTGGACACGGACGGAGACGGCATTCCCGACGACGCCGAGGCGGGTGATGCGAGCGTGTCCACGCCGCCCGAGGACGTGGACGGGGACGGCCGGCCGAACTACCGTGACCTGGACTCGGACGGCGACGGGCTCTCGGACGCGTGGGAGGTCGCGAACGGGTGCAACCCGTTCAGCGACGACACGGACGCGGACGGCGTGCCCGACCTCGTCGAGGTCAGCGTGTGCCCCGAGGCCTGCACGGGCGCCCCCTGTCCCGGTGGCACGCCCGGCTACACGTTCGTCATGCCCTACAACCTGTACGGCACGCCCGAGGACGAGCTCGAGCATCCACACCCGTTCGTCCAGCACGTGGTGCTCGAGACGGACACGCAGGCAGTGGACGTCTTCTTCGCCGTCTCGACGAGCTTCTCGATGAACACGGAGCTGTTCGGCATCACGAGCAGCCTGCGCTCGACCGTGATGCCCGGCATCAGGGCGGATGCGAGCGACGTGTGGTTCGGTCTGGGGAGACTCGAGGACTGCATGACCTGCTCGCACAACATGGCCGTCCTCCAGACGATGACCGCCGACCTTTCCGCCGTCGAGGCCGAGCTCACGGGATGGACCTCGTGCGGCAGCCGGGTCCCCTTCACCCAGTACCTCTATGCACTGGCCTCGGGTGACGTGGCGCCGTTCTTGGGATGGGGCGGGGTCACGCCCACGTCGTGGACCTGTCCCGGCGGGGGCGTCGGCTGGGCCTGCTTCAGGCGCGACGCGCTGCCCATCGTGGTGCAGTTCGGAGACCAGGCCTTCGCCACCGGGATGAGCGGCTGCTCTCCGAGCAAGGACCACGGCCAGGCCGTCTCCGCCCTGAATGCCATCTCCGCGAAGTACGTGGGCATCGACTCGGGTTACGGCGGCTGGAGCGCGTACACCGACATGGTGACGATCGCCAGCGGCACGGGCTCGTTCGACACGTCCGGCTCCCCCCTCGTCTTCACCATCCCCTCCGATGGCTCGGGCCTCGGGGAGCAGCTCGTCGATGCCGTGCTGGAGCTGGCGCGCCTGGGGGCCCTGGAGGTGACCTACAGGCTGAGGGACGGCCCGGGCGACACGGTGGATACGGTCCGTGCGTTCGTGGACCGCGTCGTGCCGAGCGTGGCTGGAGGCTTCGCGGATCCGGCGGACCCGTATCTCATCTGCACCGGAGGCCTGCACGTGGCCGACCGGGTCCCTCCGCTCGATGGAGTGACGGACAGCTTCGTCGACGTGCCGCCGGGCACCGTCCTGTGCTTCGACGTGCACGTCAAGCACAACCACACGGTGATGTCCACGACCGTGCCCCAGATGTTCCCCTGCGAGATCGACGCCATGGTGGGCGGCGAGGTCATGGACACGAGGACGATCACCTTCTTCGTGCCTCCGGCCTTCTGAGCAGATCCGTCAGCAGATGCAGGGCATCATGCAGATGCCCCAGGTGCCGGGCGCGTCGCACACGCACAGCATCAGACATCTGGGGTCGGTCGGACAGGCGATGAGGCCGGAGCCTCCCACGCACACCCTGCGGCCGTAGTAGTCCGTGCACGTGCCGGCCGAGCAGTCGCCGGCAGGGTCGACGGGGTAGTCGATCGAGATGTCCGGCCTGGGATCCGGCCCGTCCAGCGGCGCATCGATCCAGGTGTCGGGCGGCAGGTCGGGATCGGGCTCGGGCTCCGGGATCGGATCGCGCGGCGGGTCGAGGACATCGAACGTGTCCGGCAGGGCCTCCTCCACCGGCTCCTCGACCGGGTCGACGGCGGCATCCGGCTCGGGTGCGGTGTCGGCCACGTCCGGCACGTCCGCGAGGACGTCCACCTCGCCGCTCGTGTCCGCGGCGTCGGTCGGGATGTCGCCCCCGGTGTCGGTGACCGGGTCGTGGACCGTCGAGCAGCCCGTGAGCGTGATGATGAGTGCACACAGGACCGGGGTCGTCGTTCTCATGCCGCCTCCTCGGATCCAGTGTAACGACATGGACATGCAGGCACAAGCTTGTCAGTGCCGGAATCCAGTGATAAGCAGAAAGTACAGGTAAAAATGGGACCGTAGAACTCTAAGGAGAACAACATGTTGAAGAAAGGCGCGATCGCACTCGTGCTGGCGCTCGCCATTCCGGCGGCTGCCCAGGCCGGACAGACCATCGCGGGCGACAACATCGAGATCAACTACAACGATCAGGGCACGTGGAACTGGTCGACCCCCGCCGAGGGGTTCCTGTTCCGGGATACCACGACGGACCCGTGGATCGATTTCACCTATCCGGGGAGGGCGTGGCAGTACATCTCGATCGAGTTCAACGACTCCACCGGGCCCCAGGTGCACCAGGTCTGGGAGGGAGGCACCACGATGACGTCCGTCGTCCGTGAGAGGGACGACTCGTCCGGGACCTACAACGTCTCCTACTACCAGTACGCGGCCGGCGTGCTCGACATCTTCAAGAGGGAGGTGTGGGAGGACTCGAGCCGGACGCTGTACGTCGAGTTCCGCGTGGAGAACACGGACACGGCGGACGTGACCGACTTCAGGCTCATGTTCGCGGTCGATCCGGATCAGGGAATCGACCTCGGACCCGGCAGCTATTCCACGTTCAACGACACCGTGGATGGTGACGGCGACGGCTTCTTCGAGTGGGTCGAGAGCGCATTCCTTGACGGGGAAGTCACGCTCGGCTTCGGGACGTGCGACACCGCAGACGAGGTCGGCCACACCCTCTGGGACGACGACGCGGATGCCGTGCTCGCCGACGACGACGGCGCCCGGGCCGACCGCCAGATGCACTGGCGGCACAGGGAGTCCACAATCGCCTCACGTACCATCGCTGTCTTCGGCTTCATCGTGGCGGTGGACATGACGACCACGGACACCTACGCAGAGTACACGACGGCCTCATCCACGTTCTGCGCCGGCTGCGACGTGGACGGGGACACGGTCCCCGGCGTCCACTGCGGAGGGACGGACTGCGACGACACTGACTCGACGATACTACCCGGAGCCCCGGAGCTGTGCGACGGCGTCGACAATGACTGCGACACCGGGACGGCCGACGGGTCGGACGAGACCTGGCTGGGCGACGCGTGCGACGGCACGGACACGGACCTGTGCGAGGAAGGGACGTACTCGTGCACGGGCGGCGCGCAGGTCTGCTCCGACACCACGGGCGACGACCTGGATGTGTGCGATGACGCGGACAACGACTGCGACTCCACCACGCCCGACGGCGCGGACGAGACGTGGTACGGGGTCGCGTGCGACGGCTCGGACACGGACCTGTGCGAGGAGGGGCGCGAGGACTGCGTGAGCGGCTCCCGCACCTGCACGGACGACACGGGCGACCTGGTCGACGTGTGCGACGACAAGGACAACGACTGCGACACCTCGACCGCGGAGGGCTTACATCTGCGTGAGCAGCGCGCAGACCTGCGACGACGACACGGGCGACACCGTGGAGATCTGCGACGGCGTGGACAACGACTGCGACGGCGACACGGACGAGGACGGCGTGTGCGATGCCGACGAGGCGCCTGACGAGGTTCCCGAGACGTCTCCCGACGCTTCCACCGACGGGACCACTTCCGACGCGGCGGACGACACCACCATGCCCGACGGCGATTCGGACGTCCCGATCGACGGCGACTTCGACGTCACGGGCGATACGGAGAGCGACACCGCCGAGGGTGACGAGAGTGGCGGTCCCTCGGGCCAGGTGTCCACCGGCTGCGGCTGCCGCGTGGCCTCCGGCTCCGCACCTGCCGGCGGCCTCCTCCTCATCGGCCTCGCGCTCGCGCTCCTGTGCCTGCGCAGGCGCCAGCGCTAGAACTCACCAATCACATCCCCCATCGACCCGGCATGCCTCAGTAGGGCGAGAGGCGGTCGATCAACGCCTCGAGGTACCTGGAGCGCATCATGCTCGCCGCCGCGGTCCTGCGCACGGGCGGCAGCCCGAGGATGACTCCGAGGACCGCCGCCATGGCCCTGTGGCTCATGTGCAGCCTGTTGTCGAAGATGAAGTTCTGCAGGCTCCCGCGCTCGATGGCCATGATCACGGTTCTCTGGAACGTGTCGAGCGGGGTGAGCACGCGCTCGGGCCGGGACGCGAGCGTCAGGTTGTGGTTCCTGCAGGCCGAAACGCACACCGCGCAGCCGAGGCACACGTTCTCGTCCAGCCTGGCCCTGCGCCTCTTCGGCCTTTCGGGGTCGTTCGCGGAGACGAGGCTCAGGGCCTCCACGGGGCAGGCCTTGACGCACCTGCCGCATCCCTTGCACCCGTCCTGCACCACGGGAAGGAAGTTCGTCGTGTGGATGGGATTCAGGTGGCCGAACCTGCGGCCCGCGATCAGGGCCTCGCAGCAGCAGCCGCAGCAGTGGCAGATGAAGTTGACGCCCTGCCTGACGTTCTCACCGAACTGCACGAGCCCGAGGTCCCTGGCCTGGTCGAGGAGATCCAGGCCTTCCGCGACGTCGATCTCCCTCGCGTGCCCGTGCTTGATGAGCGACTGCGCGGCCGTGTTGAGCGTGGTGCAGATCTCGAGAGGCGCGTCGCAGGCCCGGTCCATGTGCATCATCTTGTGGCGGCAGTAGCACACGCCCACGGCGATGTGCTTCGCGCTCCTGAACACGTGGCTGGCGCGTTCGTGGTCCAGGACGTGCAGCGCGTTCTCGTTCGAGAGGACGGGCTCGGCCACGAACGCGCGGCCCATCCGGGTCTCTCCGTCGGTGAACAGCTTCTTGACGAAGTCCTCCTCCACGTTCAGGTACTGGTAGTAGAGCTCGGCCAGCAGCTTCTGGTCCAGGTCGCCGCGCACCCGCATCATCGAGAACTCGAAGAACCCGGCCATGGGGGGAGGCAGGGCGAACTTCCTGCGGCCGTCATGCTCCAGGTCCATCACCATGGCTCTCGACGCCAGCGCGTCGAGGATCTTCTCGGCCGCGGAGGCATCCATGTCCCAGCGCCGGGCGGCCTCCTCCGCGGTGAAGGGCACGAGCGGCACGACGGCGAGGAGCTCGGCCTCCTTCTCGGAGAAGAGCACCTCCAGGATCCTGTAGAGGAGCTCGTGCGGCGGCGCTCCCTGGGGGAACCGGTTGATCCGGTCGACGAGCCGCCGGTAGCTGGATTTCAGGGTCCTGTG
>JAFDER010000297.1 GCA_019310245.1 Deltaproteobacteria bacterium | reverse complement strand
CTCGCCCCACGTGGGGTTCCGCTGCGCGTTCAGATTCGACGAGTAGCCGTGGCATCCCGGAAGGTCATCATCATCGGCGGCGGCGTGGCCGGGCTGTCCCTGGGCTGCTACCTGCGGATGAACTGCTACGAGACCGAGGTCCTCGAGCAGTCCGCGGCCGCGGGCGGCGTGTGCGCGGCCTGGACGAGGAAGGGCTACACGTTCGACGGGGCCACCGAGTGGCTCCCCGGGTCGGCGCCGCCCCTGAACCTGCACGACATCCTCGCGGAGATCGTCGACTTCTCCAGGCTCGAGATCGCTCCCTTCCCGCAGTTCACGAGGGTAGAGCGCGGCGGCAAGGTCCTGCGTGCCTTCACCGACGTGAAGCGTCTCGAGAGCGAGCTTCTCGACATCGCCCCCGAGGACGCAGGACCCATCCACGAGTTCACGGACGCCATCTCGCAGGTCTCCTCTCTCGTGCTGCCCGTGCAGCGCGCTCCCGAGCTGACGGGGATCCTCGATCACCTCCGATCCGCCCGGACGCTCGTGCCCCTGCTCCTGTTCATCAGGAAGTGGCGCGGGACCACGATCTCGCAGTTCGCGCAGAGACTCGAAAACCCCGACCTGCGCGCCATGCTCCCGCTCATCTTCCCGCGCCACGACTTCTTCTCCGTCATGGGGCTCATCTTCGCGCTGGGCTGGATGAACATGGGATGCGCCGGTCACCCGGTCGGTGGATCGCGCCGCTTCATGGAGCTCGTCGAGGGAAGGTACAGCGCACTGGGCGGCACGCTGAGGCTCCGCTCCCGGGTCGAGACCATCCGGACAACCATGGGCGCGGCCCGCGGCGTGGTGCTCGAGGGCGGGGAGACCCTGAACGCGGACATCGTCGTCTCCGCCGCCGACGCACGCTCGACGCTTCTCGGGATGCTGGGCGGCAAGCACTTGTCTCGCAGGTTCAGGGGTCTGTTCGCGAGTGCCGTTCTCTTCCCGGGCACGATCCAGGTGTCGCTCGGGCTGGACCGGACCTTCGACGGCGATGCCCACAAGTACCTCCTGCACCTCGATCGCCCTGTCGGGTTCGGCACGGACCGCGACATTCCACACGTGATCGTCAAGCTCAGCAACATCGATCCCACGCTCGCACCGGAGGGCAAGACGGCCGTCGTGGCGCACCTGCGGACCCGCGACGATGGGCACTGGCTCGATCTGCGGGCGGACGATCGACCCCGGTACCGCGAGGAGAAGGAGCGTGCGGCAGAGGCCGTCATCGACCTTCTGGAGAGCAGGTTCGGCGGAGTGCGCGAGGCCATCGAGGTGAAGGACGTGGCCACGCCCGCCACCTACGTCCGCTACACGTCCAACTGGAGGGGGAGCTACCAGGGGTGGGCGCCCATACCCTCCCTCATCGGGCGCTCCCTCGAGAAGACCGTCCCCGGCCTCGGCGGGTTCTACATGACCGGCCAGTGGGTCGAGCCCGGCGGCGGCCTGCCCAAGGTCGTGATCTCGGCCCGCAACGTCGCCCAGATCATCTGCCACGACGACGGCCTGCCCTTCACCGCGAGCCGTGCCGGCTGACGCCCGTGGTTCCGTTTTTTGTCCCTGTCTGCTTTTCCACGTACAATTCGCAGTGACAAGGAGAGATCACATGATGAAGAGTCTCAGCATTTTGGCGATCCCGCTCGCCCTGGCGCTCGCATCCTGCGGCGACGACGACGACAACGATCCGACGGACACGGCCACGGAGGCCGACGCTCCCGACGAGGTCGTGGAGGACGTCGCCGAGGAGACCGTTGCCGACGCCGAGCCGGATCCCGTGGATGATCCCGCGCCCGAGGTGGTCGACGATCCCGTCGAGGACATTGAGGACGACTCGTTCACGCCGTCCGCGGCCGCAGAGTACTTCTGCACCGGTTACGCGGCAGTGTGCACTTACGGGGACACGGATCGGTTTGTAGACCGCAACGAGTGCCTGCGCGCGTACGACAGCTGGCCCACGGCCCAGCAGCTCTGTGCCGGCAATGCGCTCGGAGACTCGGACTGCGCCACGGCCACGGACCCGCCCACCTCCTGCTGACGCCTTCCCGCAAGACGCTGTACGGATGTGGTGACCCTTCGACGGGCTCAGGGCCACGGATGTGGTGACCCTTCGACGGGCTCAGGGCCACGGAAAGGGCTACGGAAAAGGCCACGGACAGTGGTTCCCATGCTCGTGTGGGGTGTGTAGATTCGGTGCATGGTCCCCCTGCTGAAGAAGCGCATCCCGGATGAGCTGGCGCTCGAGCTGAAGCCGGACGAGCTGCCGCCGGTCGAGCCGGAGCTCGCCGTGGAGCCGCCGCGTCCGTTCGTCTGGGCGGCGCGCTCCTACTCCTTTGGCAGGATCACGACCGAGATGAGGGAGATGCTGGTCGGCGGCCGCGCGGTGAGGGCGTGGGTGACCCATTACGCCTCGCAGCGCGACCCGGAGGGGACCGACCACCTGGTGCAGTTCGCGTTCGAGGCAAACGCCGGGTGTTTGCATGGCTCCTGGTCGCGAGGTTTTGACGACTACCACCTGGCCGTGGGCTCGAGCGACTACTCGGGATGGCTGGACGGAGCGCTGCGGCCGGGCGGCACGTTCACGGTCCTGTTCGAGGACGCAGCCAGGCCGACCATCTACGGGACCATGAAGCTCTACATCGAGGAGAATCTCGTCGGCCTCGCCGCGAAGCTGCGCCTCGAACCGGGATCGGAGAGGCTCGTGGAGCAGTTCCTGAGGATGGCCATGGCCCCGAGCAGCCTCCTGAGGGACGACCGGGAGGAGTACCTCTCGCTCCTCGAGCAGATCGGCTTCGTCCCCGCGTCCGGCAGGAACACGTGGAACAGGAACCTCGAGCACACGAGGAGCGAGATCACCGCCGGCAACTACGACGATGCGGCGCTGACGAAGCTCGCCAGGCTGTGCAGGAAGTACGCACCGGGAACCTGGGCTGCGACCTGATCCCGTCAGTCGTCGTCGACGGAGACCGTGAAGCGGGCCGAGACGGGCAGGTGGTTGCTGACCGTCTCGCGGAACACGGGGAACGACGAGGCTGCGCTCCGGACGTCGAGGACCAGTGCCGGTCCCGCCTCCTGCGTGGACGAGGCGTGCCTGACGAGCACGTGGTCGATGAGGTTGCCCGAGATGTGCCCGGCGTCGCTCAGCGTCGAGCCGGATCCCTGCGTCAGGACGTGGGCATCCACGAGCGTTTCGATGGTATCTGACTCGAGGTTGAAGTCCCCAGCGATGACGAGGTCTTCCTCTCCCGGGCACGCCGCGGCCATGGACGCGAACACGTCGTCGACATGGTCGACCTCGGCCATGGTGACGGCAGTGTCGCCGCCCGCCCAGATCGCGTGGTAGGCGGCGAGCACGAAGTCGAATCCTGTGGTCCCCGAGTCGGGGCCCATGTCGAAGCCGGCCTCGAGGCAGACGAACGCCGGCTCGCGGGAGAACAGGTTGGGCCCCGTGCCGGAGGTTCCGCCGGGGTTGTCCTCGTGGTAGACGAGCCCGCTCCATCCGGGGCAGGGCCTGACGAGCCCCCGGCGCCAGAGCACGGCGTAGTACTCCGCGTAGGTGGCCATCACGTCCGGCCGGGGACGATCCGTGACGAACCCGTCCCAGTCGTCGCCGAGCTCCGCGAGCAGGCGATCGAAGCCGGGGTGGCCTCCGTCCGCCACCATGATCTCCTCGACGGCGACCACGTCGAAGTTATCCGCGATGATCTGCGCGACCAGGGGGTAGTCCGTGTCCGCCTCCTGTCCGAGCTTCTCGATGTTCCACGTGCCGAGCCTGAGCTCGTAGGGCTCGTGCTGCTCGCCGCCTCCGGGCCCTCCACACGCTGCCAGTGTGGAGAGGGCCATTGCCAGGAGCCCGGCCCGATTGCATGGGATCACCATGCGGGGATTATAACCCGGATGCCACGTGCCGGAGATCCCGGAAGAGGACGGCCTCGACGCCCGCCCTCTCGTCGACCAGGAGCGCCACCTCCTGCAGGCCCTCCTCGAGGTCCTTGCGGTTCGCGGACAGCCAGTCGTCGTAGGCGTCGTCGTCCAGCGGGAGCGTCTTGCCGACCGCCACCAGCCGGCGGGAGACCTCGCGCCATCCCTCCCCGTCCTCGATCATCCGGCCGGCGAGCTCGTCGAGGGCGTCCGAGCCGAACAGCGCGGACGCCTCCTGGAGGAAGGCCCCGTACATGAGCCGGAACGCGCCTCCGCCGGTGCCCTGAGCCTCGAAGGCCACGGCGTCGAACAGGACGCCCTCGCGCATGACCACCCCGCGGTAGGTGGCGGGCCAGCGCCGGATGCTCTTCGCGTAGGTGCGGATCCCCTCGATGCCCACGAAGCTGAAGATGGAGCGCAGCACGGGGGGCAGGAGCATGTCGCGGCACGTCCTGCTAATCGCCCTGCGCACGGCGTCCTTCCAGTCGATCTGCTCGGGCACGGAGGAGATGTGCACGAGCAGGTTGTCCTTTGCCATGGGTGCGTGCGTCTCCCAGGCCGATCGGAGGTCCTCCTCGGAGAGAATGCCGATCTCCTCGCTGTAGGGGTCGGAGACCGCATAGGAGCCTGCATCGCGGCCCACGAGCATGATGAAGTGGAACGGGGCGTGCACGTGCATGAAAGAGGGCAGGTAGTTCATGTAGAACATGTCAACGCACGCGGCGGCCGGAGTGCCGGCATCGATGAGCGCGTTCGCCTTCTCGATGGCCTCGTCGGTCGTCCGGTAGGTCCTCGAGAAGACGCCGATCGAACAGAGCTTTCCCACGTTCTTGATGATCGTGCCCGGCTTGTTGCGGATCCC
>JAFDER010000296.1 GCA_019310245.1 Deltaproteobacteria bacterium | reverse complement strand
ACGCCGAAGGGCTGGGGGTAGATCACCTCGTGCCCGCGGTAGGCCGACTTGCCGATCTCGCACATGCCGATGCAGCCGTCCACGCACGTGATGC
This sequence comes from Deltaproteobacteria bacterium, assembly GCA_019310245.1. Taxonomy (GTDB): domain Bacteria; phylum Myxococcota_A; class Polyangia; order DRWM01; family DRWM01; genus JAFDER01. The sequence goes on along the minus strand of JAFDER010000296.1, from coordinate 5,992 downwards.
ACATGCCGGACGACGGCGTGATCGAGCCCTCGGTCCTGTTCTTGGTCAGGGTGGCTGCCGATGAATTGACTCTCGATAGTGTCATCTTGCTCTCCTCCGGGTTGTCCCCCTGGATCCCGTCATCTGTCCGTGATCTCGCATGCAACGCACGGATCCATGAAACACATCATGTCGTCGAACTCGTCCTTCTCGAGACAGGGAGGCGGGAGGTTCGCGCACCCGCCGCATATCGCCTTTTCCGGCTCGTTGTACGTGCACCTGAGCTGGCAGGCCGGGCAGACGTACTGGCAGCCTCCGCACAGCCGGCACGTGTCCGACTTGCTGTCGAACGGCGTGCCTATCGATCGGTTCTGGCCCCTGCCGCGGAAGCCGATGGCCTTTGCCATCATCTGCTCCTCGCACATCCGGACGCACAGGCCGCACAGGATGCAGTCCTCGTGCTCCTGCCTGAAGCGCTGGGTGCGCACGCCGAGCTCGGAGGCGATGTCCTGGATGACCTTGGACTGGGGGCAGGAGGCGAGCAGGAGCTCGACGACCATTCGCCGGGCCCGCGCGACGCGGTGCGAGGTGGTGCGCACCTTCAAGCCCGCCTCGGCCGGGTACGTGCACGACGAGACGAGCCTCGAGTGGGGAGGCTCCCCGATCTCCACGATGCACAGCCGGCACGCGCCGTACGGGCTGAGCCCTTCCATGTGGCAGAGCGTGGGAATGGGGAAGCCCAGGACACCTGCCGCCTCCAGGACTGTGGTGCCCTCCTCGACCGAGACGTTCAGCCCGTTGATGGTGAGCTCGATCATGCCGACTTCCCTCCCGCCTCGCGCTCCTCCGGCTCGCTGGCCGGACGCGTGAACTCCAGGTCGCATCGCAGGCACCTTCCTGCCTCGCACGCGGCCGCCTTGACCGACAGGGCCTTCTCGACCTCGTCGAAGCTGCTCCTGCGGTACCTGAGGGGCATCGTCGGCGGCTCGGCCCGCTCCGTCACCTGCGCGTCGTCGTCCGACTCGACCGGCTCGACGAGGACGCGGGGCAGCCGCGGCTGCGCGGGAACCTCGAGAGGCCTGCCGCGCAGGTACCTGTCGATCGACATCGCGGCTCTCTTGCCCGCGGCGATGGCGTCCACGACGGTGTTCGATCCCGTGACCACATCGCCGCCGGCGAACACGCCCGGATGGGCCGTCAGCAGCGTATCGGGGTCTGCCTCCAGCGTGCTCGATCGACCGAGCACGACCCCGGACTTGGCGACGCACTCGCTTCCCGGCATCTCGCCGATGGCGACGATGAGGGTGTCGACGTCGTGGACGCGCTCCGATCCCTCGACAGGCACGGGCCTGCGCCTTCCGCTCGAGTCGCGCTTGCCGAGCGTGTTGCCGATGCACTCCACGCCGGTCAGCTTCCCGTCACCGCTCCGGACCCCGACCGGCGAGACGAGCGTCTCGAGCTTCACGCCCTCCTCGAGGGCGGCCTCGATCTCCTCCTCGAAGGCGGGCATCTCGTTGCGCGTGCGCCTGTACAGGATGGTGACCTCCTCGACGTCGGGCTGGCGGACGGCGACCCGGGCCGCGTCCAGCGCCGAGTTGCCGCCTCCGATGACAGCCACGCGTCCTCGGGCCATGGCCTCGCCGCGCAGGTTGTGCGCCTTGAGGAAGTCGATGGACCGGTGCACGCCGTCGGCATCCTCGCCCTCGACGCCCAGCATCCGGCTCTCGTGCGAGCCGAACGCGAGGAACACGGCCTTGAACCCATCGTCGAAGAGACCCTGCAGCGTGATGTCCTTGCCCAGGGCGCTCCCGCACTTCAGCGTCACGTTCTCGTCGATGAGTGCGTCGATCTCGCGCTCGAGGACGTCCCTCGGCAGCCTGTACTCCGGAATGCCGCTCACGAGCATGCCTCCGGGCCTGTCGTCGGACTCGAAGATCGTGACGGCATATCCCTGCAAGGACAGGTTGTGGGCCGCGGTCAGCCCGGCCGGTCCGGCCCCGACGACCGCCACCCTGGGCACGTTGCCGCTGATCTTCGATCCCCTGGCCGGCTGGAAGGTCGAGGGATCGACCCTGTCGGTCACGAAGCGCTTGAGGGCGCGGATCGAGACCGGCTGGCCTCCGCTCGTCCCGGCACGGCAACGGTCCTCGCATGGATGGTTGCACACGCGGGCGCACACGGACGGGAAGGGGTTGGGCTCCCTGATGACCCGATAGGCCTCCTCGTACTCGCCGCGCTGGATGTGCGCCACGTATCTCCAGGCCTCGGTGCCGAGCGGACATGCTGACTGGCACGGAGCGCCGACGAGCTCCTTGCACACGAAGGCGTCGCACCGCTTGTCGTGGATGTGCGCCTCGTACTCGTGGCGGAAGTACCTCAGCGTGCTCAGGACGGGGTTCGGGGCCGACTGGCCGAGGCCGCACATGGTCGTGTCCTTGACCACGTGGGCGAGCTCCTCGAGAAGATCCAGGTGCTCGGGCGTGCCCCTGCCCTCGGTGATGTCCTCGAGCAGCTCGTACATCCTCTGCGTGCCCTTGCGGCAGGTGAAGCACTTGCCGCAGGACTCGTCCTTGAGGAAGCTCATGAAGTACTTCGCCACGTCCACCATGCAGGTGTTCTCGTCCATGACGATCATGCCGCCCGATCCCATGATCGAGCCGGCGCGGGCGAGGCTGTCGTAGTCGATGGGCAGGTCGAACTTGGAGGACGGGATGCACCCGCCGGAGGGCCCGCCCGTCTGCACGGCCTTGAGCTCGGCCTTGCCCGGCGAGCCGCCGCCGATGTCGAACACCACGGACTCGATCGTCGTGCCGAGCGGCACCTCGACGAGGCCCGTGTTCCTGATCTTGCCGACGAGCGAGAAGATCTTGGTGCCGTGGTTGCCCTCGACGCCAATCCCCCTGTAGGCCTCGGCCCCTTGACTGATGATGACCGGAACGTTGGAGAGCGTCTCGACGTTGTTGATGCAGGTCGGGTGCCCCCAGATCCCCTTCTGCACGGGATACGGAGGGCGCTGCCGGGGCTCGCCCATGCGGCCCTCGATGCTCTGGATCAGCGCGGTCTCCTCTCCGCAGACGAACGCACCGGCGCCGCGGATGATGTCGATGTCGAACGAGATGCCGCTTCCCAGGATGTCCTCGCCGAGCAGCCCGATCTCGCGCGCCTGCTGCAGGGCGATCACCAGGTGCTTGATGGCGAGCGGGTACTCGCTGCGCACGTAGACGAAGCCCTTCGTGGCGCCGATGGCCGCTCCCGCGATGATCAAGCCCTCGATCACCGCGTGGGGGTTGCCCTCGAGGAGGCTGCGGTCCATGTACGCGCCGGGATCCCCCTCGTCGGCGTTGCACACGACGTACTTCTGCTCGCCCTCGCGGCCCGCGGCCCGGGCGAGCTGCCACTTCCTGCCCGTCGGGAACCCCGCCCCGCCGCGTCCGCGCAGGCCTGCCCCGCTGACCTCGTCGATGATCCACGCGGGATCGGGGTTCGCCAGGATCTTCTCGAGACCCGCATATCCGCCCACCTGCAGGTAGTCGACGATGCGGATGGGATCCAGGTGCTGGTTCTTGCCCAGGATGGTCCTGGTCTGGTTCTTGAAGAAGGGCATCTCGTCCTGCGAGTGCAGCACCCCTTCTCCCGATGGATCCACGAACAGCAGATCCTCGACCACCCGGCCATCGACGGCGGCGTCGATGACCACCGGCACGTCCTCCATCCTGAGCTTCGGGTAGAAGCTGTTGTCGGGCTCGACCAGGATGAAGGGGTCCATCTCGCAGAAGCCCAGGCACCCGGTGATCCTGAGGGAGATCCGGTCGTGCAGATCCTCCTCGATGATGTGTCTCTTGATGATGCGGATGAGATCGTTCGCGCCGCTGGCCTGGCCTCCCGTGCCCGCGCAGATCACGAGACACGGAACGTCGGACCCTGGCTTCTTTCGGACGAGCTTTCGAAAGGTCGAGAAGTCTTCAAATGACGAGAACCGTTCCATCTTCCATCTCCTCAATCATGCCGCGCAGGGAGCCCCCCCGGTCAGGCTCAACCGACGTCAAGCCGGTGCCAGTGGCAGCCCCGCCGCGAGCAGATCTGGACCATTCCCCCCGAGCGAACGATCATCGGAACGACGGGCGCCTCGCATTCGGGACAGCTCGACACGCCGTTGAGCTCGGTGTGGCAGTGAGGACAGAAGAAGTGCGTGATGGCACTCTCTGGAATGCTGTACTCGGACTCGTGGCCGTGGACCCCGTAGAGCGACGAGAGCCTCAGCCAGCCGTGCTTGTGCTGAAAGGACATGGTGACGCGGATGGACGGGTGGTCGTCAATGTTGTGCGCGTGATCCAGCAGCGAGTGGTTGCAGCGCGGGCAGTTGACCTTCACCGGGAAGATCCTCTGATCCGTCGACACCCCCCCGTTGTCTCCGCCCTTGCGTGTCTCCTCGAGCACCTCCTGCACGCCGCTGACGGCGACGTTGGAGAAGTAGCGGCCGTCGGCGACGGCGATGGGACCCAGGGCGCATGCGCCGAGACAGTTGACGGTCTCGAGCGAGAACTCCTTGTCCTTCGTCGTCTCGCAACGCCTTGTAGAACGTCGCGACGCCGAAGATGTCGACGAGAGACTTGCCGGTCCTCTGGGCGACCAGCTCCAGGGCCTCCCTGGGAAGGTAGCCGTACTTGAGCTGGATCTCCTCGAGGATCGAGATGATCTCTCCCGTCTTTCCCTTCTTGCACTCGATGATGTCACCGACGATCTGTACGTTCATCGTCAAACCTCCTCAAGCAGCTGGAAGACCCTGTACTAAATCCTCACCTGTACTCGTTGCACCGCCACACCCCGCCTTCCGGCCTGGGAAACGTGCACGTCTCCCTGTCCTCGCAGTTGACGCACAGCCCCAGGTGCTTCTGCTGCGCGGCCGCGGCCGACATGGGCGTCGCACCGGTGGACGGCCCGGCTGTGGCGCGGTCGGGAGCGCCCGTGGACGCGAACTCCTCGCAGTGCCAGGCCGGTCTCTCCCCGCTCGAGAAGAGAACGCATCCGTCCACGTGCATGCAGGTCGGGCAAAGGACCCTGTTGTTCGAGCTTCCGGTCGTGCCGGCCTCTTTTTTCTTCGAGGCTGCACACCCCGGGCGCCCGCGTGAGGCAGGCTGCTCGCCCGACGCGGGTGTTTCCGAGGCGCTCGAGCAGAGCATGGCGTCGTGCTTGCGTGTCATGTGCGTTTCTCCTCCGTAAGATTCGGCCCCACCCGAGGAGAACATCCAGATAATCCTCGAGTGGAACCGCAGGATGGCAAATGCAACCGGCATGCCACGCAGTGACGCGCACCGTGCGATGTCACGGATGATGCAAAAGCGGACGCTACACGCGCCCTTCAAGCACCTGACGCACGACGCCTGCTTGCAGTCGACGCGATCAGGCGGGGACGGGAGCCGGGGAGAAACGCACCAGCGGGGAGGAACTCCCCGCCTCGAGGCGGGGATCTACTCGAGGCCGTACTGCTTGATCTTCTTGCGGAGGGTCTTGCGATCTATCCCGAGAATGGCCGCCGCCTTCGTCCTGTTGCCGTCGACGCCGACGAGGACGTGGCGGATGTGGCGCGCCTCGACCTCCTCGAGCGACTCGAAATCCTTGCCTCCCCTCATGGCGGAGAAGCGCATGAGCTGCGGCAGATCCGGAGCGTCGATCACGCCGTTGTCGGTCATCACCACGAGCCGGTGCACGACGTTCCGAAGCTCGCGCACGTTCCCGGGCCAGTGATAGCTCTCGAGGACCTGCATGGCGGTGTCCGAGAACGCCGGTGAGGGTTTTCCGGCCTCGTCGGCGATCTCGCACACGAAGTGGCCGGCCAGGAGCAGGATGTCGTGCCTCCTCTGCCTGAGAGGAGGAAGATCGAGCGCGATGACGTTGATCCTGAAGTAGAGGTCCTCGCGAAACTCCCCCTTCTTGACCAGAGCGAGCAGGTCCCTGTTCGTGGCCGCGATGATCCTGACGTCCACCTTCTGTGACTTGCGGCCGCCGACCATGC
>JAFDER010000295.1 GCA_019310245.1 Deltaproteobacteria bacterium | reverse complement strand
CATCGTCCCTCCGGCCTGCGTGGACAGCCCGCTCAGGCCGGTCGCGGATGACGCGCGCAAGAGGATCGAGAATCTCGCCTCGGTCACCGTCGCCCCTGCGGGCGAGGTGGCTGCACTCGACGGATCCGCGGGAGGCTTCCGGCTGACCGTGGGCACGAACGGTGAAGCGCGGACGCTCGAGGTGGGCGCCGTGGTGTGCGCCATGGACGCGATCGCCGCGCCGGCTGGCCCGCCCGACGCCCTGGACGGCCACGCGGGGGTGATCTCGCTGGATGCCAGGGCATGCACAAGATCGACGCCCGCCGCGCCATCGACGCGCTCATCGATCACGTCGGGAAGGGGGGCCGGGGCAGCGTGCTCTACCAGAACATGCCCGTGTTCGGCAGGCGGGGTCAGGCGCGTTACGACGAGGCGCGGCTCGCCGGCGTGCAGTTCATCCGCGTGGTGGCCGAGCCTCCCGTCTTCTGCGTCGAGGACGGCCGGATACGGGTCACGGCGCTCGACGAGGTCCTGCCCGAGAGGCCGCTCGGCCTTCTCGTGGACCGCCTCGTCCTGCCCGGCTCGGTGCGTCCCGCCGAGGGCTACACGAGGCTCGCCAGGATCATCGCCCAGCCGCTTGACGACGAGGGGTTCCTGCAGCCCTCGAACGTGCGCCACGCCCCCACGGCGACCGCGCGCAAGGGCGTGTTCTTCTGCGGCCGCTGTCACGAGGACACGGACGACGAGGGCTCCGAGCTCGAGGCCGAGGCCCTCGTCTCGCACGTGCTCGGGGTGCTGCCCGCCGAGGGCACTATTCGCCTTCCCGAGGAGGTGGTCACCGTGGACGTGGCCCGGTGCGTCTCGTGCCTGACCTGCCTGAGGCTGTGCCCCCACGGCGCCATCGCGATGCGCGAGCAGGGAATGTCGCACTCGGTGACGATCAGCGACACCGCGTGCTTCGAGTGCGGCATCTGCGCCGCCGCCTGCCCGAGGCAGGCCATCACCCACGGCGGGCTGACCAACGAGCAGCTCACCGCCGCCGCGAACGTGGCGGCCGAGCCGTTCCTCGGCAAGCCCACGCTCGTCGTCTTCGCCTGCAGCCAGGGGGCCGTCCAGGCGGCCGACGGCGCGGGGCGCATGGGCCTCGAGCTGCCCGCCGAGGCCATGATCATCGACGTGCCGTGCGCGGGCCGCATCAGCGAGGTCCACATCATGGACGCCCTCGTGGCCGGGGCGGGGGGCGTGGTCGTGCTCGGCTGTCACGCGCACAACTGCCGCTCGCTGCACGGGAGCGACGCGGCCCAGCACCGCACCGAGAGGACGAGGGCGTCCATCGAGACGCTTGGCATGGATCCCGACAGGGTGCAGTTCCACTCCATCGCGGCAAACGAGGGCGCGCGGCTCGCGCACATCCTCGAGCGAGCCGCGAGTGCCATGAACGAGGAATAGGAAATGGACAGCTCCAACGCATTGACGATCGAGGAGGGCGGCACGCACCCGCTGCGCGACGAGCTCCTCAGGCAGTCCGGCTGGGAGAGCAACCTGGACGCCTGCTACACCTGCGGCAAGTGCTTGAGCGTCTGCCCCCTGCACGGCTGGGGCGATCTCGATCCCAGGATGGTGGTCCGCAAGATCCTGCTCGGATTCGAGAAGGAGGTGGTGGACGACGACTGGATCTTCCAGTGCACGGGCTGCGACAGGTGCTCGAAGCAGTGCCCCATGGAGATCAAGATGTCCAACATCATCACGCTGGCAAGGAGCCTGCGTGCCAGGGACGCCGTGCCCGGAGGCTCGCAGAAGACGTGCGACCTGCACCGCAACGTGGGCAACAACATGAGCCTGAGCGAGGAGGACTGGCTCGAGACGGTGGACTGGATGAGGGAGGAGGCCGAGGCGGAGTGGCCGGGTCTCGACGTGCCCATCGATATTAAGGGCGCGAAGTACTACATGACCATCAACTCGAAGCTCCCCCAGTACCATCCCATGGACCTGCAGATGATCTACCGCATCTTCCACGCCGCGGGCGTGTCTTGGACCATGCCGAAGCTCTGGTGGGAGGGCACGAACTACGCTATGTTCTCTGGCGATCTTGACACGTGGGAGCACACACTGCGCAAGCAGGTCGAGAACGTCGAGGCGCTTGGCTGCGAGGTCATGGCCTACACCGAGTGCGGGCACGGCTACTACGCCACGCTGGCCGGGTACAGGAAGTTCGGGATCGAGCCGAAGTTCGAGATCGTCCACAAGGTCAACCTGTACGCGCAGTGGATCCGGGAGGGACGCATCAAGGTCGATAAGAGCAAGAACACGGCGCCCATCACCATCCACGACCCGTGCAATGCCGTGCGCAAGAGCGAGATGAACGGCTTCCCGTCCATCGCGGACGACCTGCGATACGTCGTCGGTGAGGTCTGCGAGAACGTGATCGAGATGTGGCCGAACCGCGATCACAACTACTGCTGCAGCGGAGGAGGCGGGCTGCTCATCTCCGGGTTCGCTAAGTCCCGCTACCACCAGGGCCGGCCCAAGGTCGAGCAGATCGACAGGACCGGCGCCGAGCTCGTGTGCACCCCCTGCGTGAACTGCTTCGACGGCATCGGAGACCTGGCCCACCACTACAAGAGGCCCTGGAAGTCCATCCACCTGTGGGAGCTCGTCTCCGAGGCTCTCGTGGTTCCGCAGGAGGATGACCGATGAGCGAACGGGAGGGAAAGATGACGAAGAAGATCCTTGTCGTCGATGACGAGAAGGACGTGGTGGACTACCTGACCACCGTCCTGAAGTACGGCGGCTACGAGGTGATCTCGGCCAGCAACGTGGACGAGGCGATCGAGCAGGTCAAGGCCGAGTCCCCCGACCTGATCACGCTGGACATCATCATGCCGGGCAAGACGGGCATCAAGGGGTTCGAGAAGCTGCGCCGCACCTCGGGCATCCGCAACGACATCCCGGTCATCGTGGTGACGGGCTACCAGCAGACCGAGCACCACCAGATGAACCCCGAGTTCCTGATGGAGGTCAAGACGGTGCCGCCGCCCGCCGCGTTCTTCGAGAAGCCGTTCGAGGAGAAGGAGTTCCTCGCGGCGGTCGAGAGGGCGCTGGCCTGAGCCGATGGAGGGGATTCCCGACATCGGGTTCGAGGACCTGTTCAACGCCGTGCCGTGCTACATCGCCGTGCTCGACAGGGATCTCTCCCTCATCCGGACCAACCACATCGCGGACGAGCACTTCGGGCCTCCCGGCGGCAGGAAGTGCTTCGAGGTGTTCAAGAAGAGCAGCGAGCCCTGCGAGGACTGCGCCGCCCTGTCGACCTTCGAGGACGGCCTGATCCGCCAGCACGAGTCCGAGACGATCACCGTCGACGGCCGGAACATCGTGCTCCTCGTCAGGACGCGCCCGATCCGCGCCGCGAGCGGCAGGATCGTTGCCGTCATGGAGGTCTCCACGGACGTCACGGAGCTCAAGCGGCTGCAGGAGGAGCTCGAGAGGAGGCGCCGGCGGAGGCGCCGCGATTACGATCACACGCGGCAGCTCTTCGACGAGGTGCCCTGCTACGTGTCCGTGATGGACGAGAGCTACACGATCCTCGAGACCAACCGCCTGTTCAAGGAGAGCCTGGGCGACGTGCCCGGGGCCAAGTGCTACGAGTTGTTCAAGAGCCGCACGGCCCCATGCGTGCCGTGCCCCGTGGCCGAGACCTTCACGGACGGCCTGCCGCACAGCCACGAGAGCCGCATCCGGGCCCTGTCGGGCAGGGAGGTGGACGTGGTCGTGCGCTCCGCGCCGATGAGGGACTCGGATGGCCGGGTGGCCCGCGTCATGGAGATGTCCGTCGACGTGACCGAGGTCAAGAACCTCCAGCGCGAGCTCGCGCGGCTCGGCAAGATGTCCGCGCACGCCGCCCACAACATCAAGGGCATCCTCACCGGCCTGAAGGGTGGCATCTTCATGGTCAACGAGGGGCGCAAGAGAAACGACACGCCCGTGGTGGAGCGCGGCTGGGAGATGGTCCAGCACAACGTGGAAAGGATCGCCACGCAGTCCCTCGACATCCTCTCCTTCGCGAAGAAGAGGGTGCCCGAGCACAAGCAGATCGATCTCGACCAGCTCTTCGGCGTGGTCTTCGACGGCGCGCGCTCCGCCGCCGAGCAGGGAGGCGTGCAGCTCGTCTCGAGCGTGGATCCGGACGCCCGGGTTCTCGAGGCCGACCCGCGCTACGTCAGCCAGGCGCTGACCGTGCTCGTGGACAACGCCATCGAGGCCTGCGTCGAGGCGGGAGACGCCGCGCCGCGCACCGTGACGCTCGCCTCGAAACCCGCCGACGGCGGCATCCGCATCGACGTCTCCGACAACGGCGCTGGCATGGACGAGGACGTGCGCGAGCACGTCTTCGAGGACTTCTACTCCACGAAGGGCTCCATGGGCACGGGCCTGGGGCTCGTCGTGGTGCAGAAGATCATCGGTGAGCACGGCGGGACGATCGACTTCACGTCGACCCCGGGCAGGGGAACGACCTTCACGATACGATTTCCGGAAAAGACGAGATGACGGCCGGGGGATTTTGCAGGAGGTGACACGTGGCAAGACCTGAAGACAAGACAATCCTCATCGTCGATGACGAGCCGGACACCGTGACGTTTCTCCAGACCACCCTGCAGTACGCGGGCTTTCAGGTGATGACGGCCTCCAACGGGGAAGAGGCCCTCGATCGCGTCAAGGAGAAGAAGCCCGACTTCATCTCCCTCGACCTCGTCATGCCGAAGAAGTCCGGCATCAGGTTCCTCTACGAGCTGCGCAAGAACCGCGAGTGGGCCAGGATCCCGCTCGTGATCGTGACCGGCCACGCCCGCGACGATCTCGGCAGCTCCGACCTGAACACGATCCTCGAGGACAAGATGATCTCCGGGCCCCAGGCCTACCTCGAGAAGCCCGTGACGCCCGAGACGTACGTTGCGGCCGTCAAGCGGGCGCTCGGCATCGAGGACGAGGCCGGCGACGCCGATGCGGTCGACCGCAACGCGCTCCGCCGGGACCTCGACTCCTTCCTGCGCTCGGCCGACGACGGCCAGCTCGAGAAGCTCAAGGGCCTCCTCAAATAGCCCTCTTGGGGACAGGCTCCCTACCTGTATGCCCGCTATATCATTAAC
>JAFDER010000045.1 GCA_019310245.1 Deltaproteobacteria bacterium | reverse complement strand
CCGCCTCATGGCAAAGGACAAGTACCGGATGATGTTCCGGTCGGCGGAGCATCAGGTCTCGTTCATCGAGGAGGACGAGGCCCTGTGCAAGGAGATCGAGAAGCTCTACAACGCCCCGATCTACCAGGGAGACGGGACGAAGAAGGAGATCCTCGAGCAGGTCGGGGTGGAGAACGTCGACGTGGTCATCGCCGCCTCCGAGGACGACGGGCGGAACGTGATCTCGGCCCTCCAGGCCAGGCAGCTCAAGCACGAGCACGTCATCGCGATCGTCCAGGATCCCGACTACGTCTCGCTTCTCGAGAAAAACGGCGTGGTCGCGATCAGCGCGCGCTTGACGACGGCCACCATGGTCGAGAACTACCTCGACAGGCCCGGCCTGGCGCAGCTCTTCGAGTTCGGGATCGGGGCGGCGAGCGTCCTGGACGTCACCGTGCCCGAGAAGGCGCAGGTGGACGGCGTCCGCATCCGCGACACCAAGGTGCCCAAGGAGTGCGTCATCGCCGCGATCATCAGGGACAACCAGTTCGTCGTTCCCCGCGGCAACACCAAGATCAGGATCGACGACCGCGTGATCTTCATCGGGCCCGCCGACGCCATCAAGGAAGCCTGCGACATGTTCCAGGTCACGAAGTGATCAGATGGACGCCTAAATACATTCTCATCGATTCGCTACAGTCGGCACATCACAGATGAGCAGGGCGTGAGGTGGCGCGGGGTCGAAGGCACCTTGAAGTTCCCCGGTGTCGGAGTGCCCCGCGCTTCTCACGCCCATGCTGCAGGGTGCCGCGGACCCATGAGAACGTATTTTGGGGGCGGATGACGCCGGTCGCGCGTCGTCAGCACGATGCCCGCCGGACCGCCTCGGCGAGGGCGGGCAGGACCTCGCCGGACCAGCCCTCGAGGAACACGTCGACGACCTGATCGGTCAGGGGCGTCCTCTCGGGGTTGATCTCGACGACGAGGGCGCCGGCCCGCCGGGCGATGACGGGGATGGAGGCTGCGGGCTGGACCACGGCGCTCGTGCCGACGACCAGCATGACCGGGCAGTCCGAGGCGATCTGCTGCGAGCGCACGAGGGCCTCCGGAGGGATGGCCTCGCCGAAGAAGACCACGTCGGGCCGGAGCACGCCTCCGCAGGCGCATCGAGGCGGCCGATCGTCGAGGCACGCCGAGCGCGAGGGGATCTTCCGGGAGCAGTCCATGCACCTGAGGGTGCGCACGCTTCCGTGGAACTCGATGACGTCCGTGGATCCCGCGGCCTCATGGAGCCCGTCGATGTTCTGGGTGATGATCGTGCCGAGACGGCCCTCGCGCTGGAGGCGTGCGAGGGCCGCGTGGCCCGGGTTGGGATCGATGGTCTCGAGGCTCTTGATGAAGGGTCCGCGCATCTCCCAGTAGGGGACCGGATCCTCCCTGAAGGCGTCGATGTGGGCCACCTTCATGGGGTCCATCTTCTCCCACAGTCCGCCCTTGCCGCGAAACGGCGCGACGCCGCTCTCGACCGACATCCCCGCGCCGCTCACGGCCGCGTTCCGCGTGCCTCCCTCGATGATCTTCTCGGCGAGCTGATCGATGTCCATGACATGGACGGTTCCAGGAGAGGGCTGCGGAGTCAAGGCAGGAGGCGGCCGGCCGCGGAGCGACCGGCCGCCGAGCACGGACCGGGAGATCAGGGAGTCAGGGGAGGGGGATTCGAGTCGTCGTTGCCGCTGGCGTGACCGTTTCCGTTTTCGTTGCCATTGCCGTTGGGGGCTTGGGCCTTCCGGGTCTGCTCGATGGTCCTCTTGCCCCAGCGGGAGTAGAGAACGGCGCCGAGGCCGATGAAGTGCACGCCGAGGAGAGCGATCTGGCCCAGGAACCGGACCGTGTGTCCGATGGTCTCCATCGCGCCTCCGGGCAGGGCGATGACGTTTCCGAGGATGATCGTGCCCTGGAACAGGGCCATGCCCACGAGGATCTGGATCATGACGTGCCTGCCGCCCACGAGCCTGCGTCCCAGGACCCGGGAGAAGGTGAGGTAGCCCATGAGGCTCGAGACGATCACCGCGAGCAAGAGCAGCGGGATGAGCGGGATGCCGATGATCGTGACGGCCAGGATGATGAGGGCCAGCGGCAGCAGGATGAACGCTCCCAGGCCCAGGAGCGCTGACCTGGGGAACGAGCCCGTGAGGTGGTCGTCGATCCTGCCCAGCTGCTTGGGCATGAACACGGTCATGAGCAGGGCCATGAACAGGATGAACGCGAACAGGATGATGTCCTTGACCACGTCAACCAGCCTGTCGATGAAGCCGGAGGCCTTGTCGATGTCCTCGGCATCCATCTCGAAATGTCCGAACATCTTGCTCAGCTTCTCGAACGGTATGGGGAAGTTCGGACCGCCGATGACGCGCACCTTGTCGCCACTGACCTCGGCCGTGGGGTCGATCTCCAGGCCTCCACCCATGTTCACGGCGTCGCCGTCGATGGCCGCCTCGGGCCCGATGGTGAGGGTGCCACCCATGTTCACGGCGTCGCCGTCGACGGTAACGCCCGGGCCGATCTCGAGGTTGCCACCCAGTGTCACGACGTCTCCTTCCACGCGCACGCCAGGACCCATGGAGACGCTGCCTCCCATGCACACCACGTCGCCATCGATGATGGCTCCCTCTCCGATGTCGATGGAGCCACCGAAGATGACCACGTCTCCGCCCACCTTCTCGCCGGGCTCGATGGTCTTGCTCTGGCCGAACATCACGATGGCCTCGTCGCCGGACGGCCTGTGGCCGGTGTGATGATTGCCCTTGCCGCCCCACTCGTGGTCGCCCTTCTTGAAGTCCTTCCAGTCCATGGTGATGATGTCGTCATCTGGCGGCGGCGGGGGCGGCTCCGGGACGGGGGCGGCCTCGGGCACGGGCGCCACCTCTTCGACCACGTCGTCGGTGACTCCGTCTGCCACGGCCGTCACCTTTATCTCGACCTTCTTGCTCTTCTTCTTCTCGTCCTGGGCCTGCGCGGGCAGGGCCACCAGGAGCACCATCGTGATTGCACATGCGAGAGTCTTCATTGCATCCTCCTAGATGGACAGCACCGGCAGTCTCACCGCGGTGCGTTTCAAGTTCCCCATGAGCGTTGCGGAGACCAGGACCGCCACGACCGTCAGGTAGATGGGGGCCGCCAGGATCACACCCTCGCGCGCCAGGATGAGGGCCAGCCCGCCCAGGAAGTCCATGACCCTGACCAGGGAGGCCAGCGGTCCGGCCAGCGAGGTCAGGAGGTCGCCCACGGCCGCGGCTGCCGTCCACACGTTGCTGGCCACGCCCCAGGCTCCCGACAGGACCCCGCCCACGAGCGGTCCGGCCACGAGGCCTGCCGTGACCAGGGCCACGCCCACGACGATGGCCATGGCCGCGGCCGCCGCGATCACGGCGGCGTGCTGGCTCCTGGCATGGGCTGCCCGGGCCTTGCGTGCCTGCCTCATCACCGAGGCCGCGAAGTCGGGAGCGGGCTCGGGAGCGGAGATGGAGACGAACAGCTCGAGAGATCGCTCGAGCATCTCGTACTTCTCCCGGCAATCCTTGCACCCGCGAAGATGCTCCTCGAACCCCTCGCGGTCATGCTCGTCGAGCAGGCCGTCCAGGGCCTCGTGCATCATCGCGTGCCATCTGTTGCAGTCGCTTGCCATCTCGGTCTCCATCAGGGAACTACGAGGCCGCGGAGCTTTTGTTGCAGCTTCTCGCGGCCCCTGTGAATTCGTGCCTTTACGGTGCCCATGGGAAGCCCCAGGGTCTCGGATATCTCCTCGTACGTCAGTCCCTCCACGTGCCGGAGCACCAGGGCGGAGCGGTAAGCGTCGGGCAGGGAGGCAAGGGCCTGGTCCACGGCCTCCATGATCTCGGTCCTCTGGGCCAGCTCCTCGGGAGTGGGCCGGCAGTCCGGGTGGTCCACCTCGGATCCGGCCGCGGCGTCCGGATCGTCCCGGACGAGCGAGACCGTTGGAACGCGTTTCCTGCGCAGTGCGTCGATGCAGTGGTTGTGGGCGATGCGGAAGAGGAACGGAGTGAGAGGCTTGCTCGAATCGAACCCGGGGAGTGCCAGGTAGAGCTTGATGAAGATCTCCTGCGCCAGGTCCTGTGCACCCGCCCGCGCCCCCATCTTGTAGCAGTAGCCGATGATCCTGCGACTGTAGGCATTGACCAGGGCCTCGAACGCGTCGTCGTCACCGGCACGCGCCCGCAGGACGAGCGTGGTCTCGTCCTCGGTCCTGTGCTCTCGAGGGGCCATCTCCCGTCCGCACTCCCTACTTCACGTGACTCTACGGGCCCCGCGCGATATTGTTGCAACGCGGTTGCCGGGGCCCGGGTCTGTTATAGAATGGTCGGTGATCGCATTCCAGGGAAGTAAGGAGAATCACATGAGACGATTGTCACTGGTTGCCGCTGCCTGCTTGCTGAGCATTCCCGCCCTTGCCGGTGCACAGGACCCCACATGGTTCACGGACGTGACCGCCGATGTGGGTCTCGAAGGCGTGGGCGGGTTCCGGATATACGCCGTCGACCTGACGGGCGACGACTACCCTGACCTGGTCCTGCAGAACTACAGCGACACCTCGCGCAACCAGCTGACCTTCCTCGTCAACGAGCAGGATCCCTCCTCCACGGACGTCCACGACAGGGTGTTCGTGGACAGGACGGCGGGTTCCGGCATCAACGCCAACCCGGTTCCCTCCGAGAGCGGCAGGGAGACGGATCTCGCGGCGTTCGCGGACGTGGACAACGACGGCGACACCGACATGGTGACGTGCAACTACTACCACCGGATCGAGGACACGAGCGACTACATCCCGGGCGACAGGTGCGAGGTGCTGCTGAACGACGGCGGCGGCGTCTTCACGATTAGGGACTCGAACGGCCTGCACGAGATCGGCCTCATCAACGCCTCGGGCTTCTCCTTCCTGGACTACGACTGCGACGGGAACGTCGATCTGTTCATCGGGTGCTACTTCGAGGACTACTCGAGCAATGTCTACGGTCAGGACTACCTCCTGAAGGGCAACGGGGACGGGACGTTCACGGACGTGTCCGAGGAGTCCGGGATCACGAGCGTGCAGGTCCCCCTGTACGGAACCAACGTCGCGGACTGGAACAACGACGGCCTGCAGGACATCATCACCTCGCCGTACTGCAGGGGCGGGGCCACCGTCTGGGTGAACGGGGGCTCCGGGACGTTCACCGCCGCGCCGGCCACCGTGGGATACGGCTTCTCGGGCGATCGCTGTCAGTGGTCCGCAAACCCCGCGGACTTCGACCACGACGGGGACATGGACCTCTACGTCACCATCATCCACGGTTCGAGCGCGCCGGGCGCGTTTCGCTCGTGCGTGCTCCTCAACCAGGGCGACTCGGTGGACTACAGGCTCTTTCCCGACCTCGAGCGCATCACCTGGGACGATCCCCAGCCGTCGCACCTGAGGGACCACTACGGCATCTGGTTCGACATGAACAACGACGGCTGGCAGGACCTCGCGCAGGCCAACTGCGCCTCGGGGGACCCCGTCGAGGTGGACCGGCTGTTCATGCTGCTGCAGGATCCGGCCACGAACCACTTCGACGACGTGACCGAGGAGCTCGCCCTTGTGGGTCCGGTCCCGAGCCCGCACGCCGAGACCGTGCTGGACTTCGACCTGGACGGGGACGACGACCTCATCGTGGCGAAGTACCGCGACGGTCAGCTGCTCGTCCTGCTCAGGAACAACTCCGATGCCAACCACGTGGCCGTGCGCCTCGATCCTCCCGAAGGCGTGAACCGCTCCGGCATCGGCGCGCGGATCACGGTGACGGCCGGCGATCTCGTCCAGACGCAGGAGGTCTACTCGGGGCAGGGCAACTTCTCGAACATGCGGCCGCTCATCCTCAACTTCGGAATCGGCGACCGTGAGGCGGTGGACTCGATCGAGGTGAGCTGGCCCTGCTCGGACGATCCGGAGATCGTCACCTCCCCGCCGGTGGGTGGCATCGTCACCGTGCCCGGCGAGCCAGTGGCCGGGGACGAGGCCGACCTGCCTCCCGACGCGTCCGTGGATGCCCCGGACGATCCCGCAGCGGACACGGGTCCGTCCGGCGGCGAGAGCTCCGGGTGTGCGTGCTCGCTCGTGATCTGACGGTCAGAAGGACTGCAATATCTCGGCGTCCTGCCTCGTGGGTTCGGCGTAGAGCATGAGCTGGGGCTCGGGCTCCCCTCCTGCGAGGTACTCCTCGTAGGACTGGAGATAGTCATTGTTGCCCGGGACGACGAGGTGCGAGTTCGCGTAGGCGCGGCCGCCTCCGTGCGCGTCGCCCATGTAGATCTTCTCGCCGGAGAAGTGGATGAGGGCCACCTTCTTGTCCAGGGTCTCGACGCGGGCGGCCGCGTCGATGTAGGCCGGCTCGAGGCCCGTCTTCACCCCGTCGCTGCCCAGGCGGTAGAGGTTCGAGATGGCCCACGTCAGGTGCCAGACCTGGAAGGAGCGCGCCCGTGTCTCCGGGCTGTCCACATCGTCGATGTGGGCGAGGTAGATGTCCGAGATCCGCGCGGCCTGAGCGGTGGTGACGATCTGGTCGCGCATCGTCCAGATCGTGAGCACGCTCACGCCGCTGGCCTCCTCGAGCTCCGCCTCGGCCACGTCGAGCGTCTGGTCGATGTCGATGCCCGGGATGAGCACCTTGTGTCTCTCGTGGTAGACGTAGGGCAGACATCCCGAGGCCAGGAACGCCGCCGCCGCGGCGAGGGCAGGTATGTGACTGATGCTCATGATTCACCGTCCTCATACGGACTGATAGGGCCGTCGGTACGGCTGGCAACGGTCCGGGGCGGATCTCAGTAGAGGCCCTTCATGTCCTCGCGAATGCGGCCCAGTGCCTGCTGCTGGAGCTGGCGGATGCGCTCGCGCGAGAGCGAGAAGTGCTCGCCGATCTGCTTGAGCGTGCGTTCGGGCCTGCGACACACGCCGTAGCGCCAGGTGACGATCTGCGCCTCGATGTCGGGCAGCTGCTCGAGGATGTGCTGGATCTCGATCCTCCAGTCCTTGCGCACGACCTCCTCGAGGGGAGAGGCCGCATCCTCGTCCGTGACGAAGTCGATGTGGGAGTAGGGGTTCGTGTCCGAGATGGGGCGGTCGAGGGAGAAGCTGGGATCCGTCGAGTGGTGCTGGAGCCTGCGCAGTCTGGTCAGGGAGATGCCGAGCTCCCGGGCGAGCTCCTCCTCGGTCGGGTTGCGGCCGCCGCGCGAGCGGAACAGGGAGCGGACGCGCTCGAGACGCTTGTGCGACTCCACCAGGTGCACGGGGAGCCTCACGGTGCGGCTCTTGTCGGCCAGGGCCCGGCTGATGGTGTGGCGGATCCACCAGGAAGCGTACGTGGAAAAGCGGTAGCCGAGCTCTGGATCGTATCGCCCTACGGCCTTGATGAGTCCCAGGTTCCCCTCCTGGATGAGGTCTGCGAGCGGCAGGGTGCCCCGGATGCTCCTCTTGGCGATGGAGATGACGAGCCTGAGGTTGGCTGACACGAAGCGGTTGCGCTCGGCGATGGACCGGCGGGACACGCGATGCAGGGTGTCCTGCGTGGCCCTGAGCCTGCTCGTCAAGCGCAGCGGCGGCAGGCCGTGCCCGTTCCCGCCTCCCTCCCCCGTCTCCAGGATCCACCGCTTCAGCATGTCGAGGACGGTGCGGTCCTGATCGGCGCGCTTGAGACGGGGCGCGAGCGCCGCGACGCTCCTCTCGTAGCGCTCGACCTGGGCGGCGGTCAGCTTTCCGCGCCTTTCCCTGAAGTACCTGTGCGTGCGGCTGATGAACCTCAGCCGGAACCTCAGATCGGAGAACCTGGCGCGCAGCAGTGGCGCTGCCTGGGCCGCCGCGGGCAGGTACCCGAGGCACGTCCGCCACTCGGCATGCTCCAGGTCCACGATCCGGCGCGCCGACCGCTGCTCCTCCTTGTCCGTGAGCAGGGGATGGTCCGTGATCTCCCTGAAGTATCTCAGCAGGGTCGTGTCCCGGCCCGATGGAGCCTTGAAGAGGTCACTGTTTCTTCTCGACTTCATGTCGCCCCGTCGTGCCCGGCTTGCACCTCTCCCCATGAGAGTCAGTAACGCGGCCGGACGAAGAAGTTGATCGCCCGCGTGATCTCCGCGTGCAGGGGGCGGTAATCGCAATGAAATAGTGGGCTTGGCGATCATGGGAGGGAGATGAGGCCTTGTCCGGGAGGGCTGGTTTTGTTAACAACGCTCGTATGGAATTCGAATTGAACGAAGACCAGCAGGCGCTCCGGGACGAGGTGCGCAAGTACGCGCGCCAGAAGCTCCTCCCCGGTGCTGGCGAGTGGGAGAAGAGCGAGGTCCCCTTCGAAGTGCTCCGCGAGCTCGCGGAGCTGGGGCTCATGGGCGTCAACGTGCCCGAGGACGTTGGAGGCTCCGAGATGGGCGCTGTGAGCCTGAGCCTCGCCATCCAGGAGATCGCCTACGGGTGCGCCTCCACGGCGGTCATCGCCTCCGTGACGAACATGGTCGCCGAGGTGATCAACCACTTCGGCACGGACGAGCAGAGGAAGAAGTACGTCTCCCGGATCACGTCCGGCGAGAGGCCGGTCGGCGCCTTCGCACTGTCCGAGGCGGGCAGCGGCAGCGACGCGGGCGCGATGAAGACCACGGCCGACCGGGACGGCGACAGGTGGATCCTCAACGGCGAGAAGATGTGGGTCACGTCCGGATCCATCGCCGGCGTCTTCGTCCTGTGGGCCAGGACGGGAGGCAAGGACCTGCCCGGCACCCGGGGCATCAGCGCGTTCCTCGTCGAGCCGGAGTTCAAGGGCTTCAGCGTGGGACGGCACGAGGACAAGATGGGGATCACGGGCTCGGTGACCACGAGCCTCGTCCTCGAGGACTGCGAGGTGCCCGCGGAGAACCTGATCGGCGAGGAGGACAGGGGGTTCCGCCTCGCCATGATGGCGCTCGACGGGGGCCGGATCGGGATCGCTTCGCAGGCCCTGGGCATCAGCCGCGCGGCCGTCGACGAGGCCGTGGAGTACGCGAAGGAGAGACGGCAGTTCGGTCGATCCATCTCGAGCTTCCAGGACGTGCAGTGGATGCTGGCCGACTCGGCCACCGAGGTCGCGGCGGCCGAGGGGCTGGTGATGCGCGCGGCGTACTTCAAGGAGGCGGGCAGACCCTTCTCCAAGGAGGCGGCCATGGCCAAGTACTTCATCACCGAGGCGGCCCAGCGCATCTGCGCCCGTTGCTTCCAGGTGCATGGGGGGTATGGTTACGTGAAGGAGTTCCCGATCGAACGCCACCTGCGAGACGTGCGAGTCACGACGATCTACGAGGGCACGAGCCAGGTGCAGAAGATGGTCATCTCCCGGAAACTGCTCGAGGAGTGAGCATGAGCACGAAGACGAATCCCCGCATGAAGGCCAGCCAGACCGTCCAGGCCGAGCCCTACGAGCCGCGCAACGTGGTGCGGGTCATCACCGCGACCAGCCTGTTCGACGGGCACGACGCCGCGATCAACGTCATGCGCCGCATCATCCAGGGCACGGGCGCGGAGGTGATCCACCTGGGCCACAACAGGAGCGTGGGAGAGGTCGTCGAGGCCGCGGTCCAGGAGGACGCGCAGGCCGTGGCCGTGACCTGCTACCAGGGCGGCCACATGGAGTTCTTCAAGTACATGCGCGACATGCTCGCCGAGCGCGGGGCGCCTCACGTGCGGATCTTCGGAGGCGGGGGCGGCGTGATCCGGCCCGACGAGATCGAGGAGCTGCACGCCTACGGCATCGCGGGCATCTACTCGCCCGAGGACGGCCGTGCGATGGGCCTGCAGGGGATGATCAACCACCTCATGCAGCGGGCCGACTTCCCCACCGTGTGCACGGACGGCGATCCCGTCCCTCCCAGCCCGAACGCGGAGCGCTTTCTCGAGGGGTTCAATGGCATGCCCCTGCCGGATCCGGCCGAGGTCGAGCCCTCGGACCACGTGCGCGTCACGCGGCTGCTCACCGCGGCGGAGTACGGCGGCAAGGCGTGGGGAGAGCTCCTGCCCCGGCTCGAGGCCTCGGCGGGTGACCGGGTCGTGCCCGTGATCGGCGTCACGGGGACGGGGGGCGCGGGCAAGTCGAGCCTCTGCGACGAGATCCTGCGCCGATTCCTCTCGGATGGACCGGAGCGGAACGTGGCGCTCCTGGGAGACCGCATCCGCATGAACGCCGTGACGGGACCGAACGCGTTCATGCGCTCGTTCGGAACGCGTGGCGCACGCACCGAGGTGCCGCCCGTGATCGGCGACGCCGTCAAGGTGCTTCGCGCCGTGGGCTTCGATCTCGTTCTCGTGGAGACGAGCGGCATCGGCCAGGGCGACAGCGCCATCACGGACGTCTCGGACGTGTCGGTGTACGTCATGACGGCAGACTTCGGAGCCCAGACCCAGCTCGAGAAGATCGACATGATCGATTTCGCCGATCTCATCGCGATCAACAAGTTCGAGCGGCACGGGAGCGCCGACGCCCTCAGGGACGTCAGGAGGCAGTACAGGCGGTCGAGGGACGTCGCGGGCGGGACGCCCATCGACGAGTACCCGGTCTACGGGACCATCGCTTCGCAGTTCAACGACTCCGGAGTCAGCGGGCTCTACCTCGGCATCCTCGATGCCATCAGGGAGAAGTGCGGCGTCGACCTGGACTCGTCCATCCCGGCGGATCGGGCGCGGCGGGTCACGAGCTTCAAGAACCTCTTCCCGCCGGAGCGCTCGCGATACCTCGGCGAGATCTCCGAGAAAGCTCGCGCGTACCGCAGGCGCATCGAAGGTGATGCGGACCTGGCCGTGCGCGCTGCAGCGCTGGAGGTCGCCGCCGGGGAGACGGGCGACGAGGGCGACGCGCTTGCGAGGCGCGCGGACGAGCTGCGCTCCGCCATGTCCTCCGACTCCCGCGACGCCCTGGAGAACTGGCCGCCGCTCAGGGAGTCGTACTCGGGCGAGACGTGCACCTACGAGGTCCGCGGCCGGAAGTTCGAGGTGCCCATGACGTGGCAGACGCTGGCCGGCACGGCGCTGCCCAAGGTCGTGACGCCCGCCTTCTCGGACCCCGGCGAGATCCTTCGCTTCCTCATGCTCGAGAACGTGCCCGGTTCCTTTCCCTACACCGCGGGCGTCTTCCCGTTCAAGCGCACGGACGAGGAGCCCAAGAGGCAGTTCGCCGGCGAGGGCGGGCCCGTCAAGACGAACGAACGCTTCCACTACCTGTGCAGGGGCGAGAAGGCCAAGAGGCTCTCCACGGCCTTCGACTCTGCGACGCTCTACGGCGACGATCCGGACGAGAGGCCCGACATCTGGGGCAAGGTGGGCGAGAGCGGCGTCTCCGTCTGCACGCTCGAGGACATCAAGAAGCTCTATGCCGGGTTCGATCTGTGCGATCCGAACACGTCGGTCTCCATGACGATCAACGGACCGGCGCCCATCATGCTCGCGTTCTTCTTCAACGCGGCCATCGACCAGCGGGTCGACGCTTTCAGGCAGGAGAAGGGCAGGGACCCGGGCGGCGAGGAGATGGAGGAGATCCGCACCTACACCCTCTCGACCGTCAGGGGCACGGTCCAGGCCGACATCCTCAAGGAGGACCAGGCCCAGAACACGTGCATCTTCTCCACCGGCTTCGCCCTGCGCATGATGGGCGACATCCAGTCGTTCTTCATCGAGAACGACGTGCGCAACTTCTACTCCGTGTCCATCTCCGGCTACCATATCGCCGAGGCCGGGGCGAACCCGATCACGCAGCTCGCGCTCACGCTTGCCAACGGGTTCACCTACGTGGAGTACTACCTCTCGCGCGGGATGGGCATCGACGCCTTCGGCCCGAATCTCTCGTTCTTCTTCTCGAACGGGATGGACGCCGAGTACTCGGTCCTCGGCCGCGTCGCCCGGCGTATCTGGTCGGTGGCCATGCGCGAGAAGTACGGGGGCAACGACCGCACGCAGAACCTCAAGTACCACATCCAGACCTCGGGCCGCTCGCTCCACGAGCAGGACATGCAGTTCAACGACATCCGCACCACGCTGCAGGGCCTGTACGCCATCCATGACAACTGCAACTCCCTGCACACGAACTCCTACGACGAGGCGATCACGACTCCCACGGAGGAGTCCGTCCGGCGCGCCATGGCGATCCAGCTCATCGTCAACCGGGAGCTGGGCCTCTCGCACATCGAGAACGTCTACCAGGGCTCCTACGCCATGGGCTGGCTCACCGACGTGGTGGAGGAAGGAGTGCTGAAGGAGTTCGAGAGGCTCTCGGAGCGCGGTGGGGTCCTCGGAGCCATGGAGCTGCAGTACCAGCGTGGCAAGATCCAGGACGAGTCCATGCTCTACGAGGTGAAGAAGCACGACGGCTCCATGCCCATCGTGGGCGTGAATACCTACATCGACCCGGCCACGCTGGAGGAGGGCTACACGCCTCCTGAGTACGAGCTGCGCCGGGCCTCGATCGAGGAGAAGCAGGAGCAGCTCGACAACCTGCGCGACTTCCAGGAACGCACGGCCGCGACCCGCCCGGAAGCCCTCGACCGGCTCAGGGAGGTGGCGCTCGGAGGCGGCAACGTCTTCGCCGAGCTCATGTCGACCGTGAGGCACGCCTCCCTCGGCCAGATCACGCGAGCCCTCTACGAGGTGGGAGGCAAGTACCGACGCTCGATGTAGGACCGCGTGGAACGACTCGAACAGCGACTCAAACGCCTTCTCGAGAGTGACGGCCGCGATCCCTCTGAGCGGGAGTGCCTCGTCCGGCTCATGCTCCTCGTTGCCGACCTGCCTCCTCCTCCCGACCCCCTCGGCATGTTCCCCGGGTACGCCGCCCTCAGGGAGCGCTTCCTCGCGGCCGGCCGGGGTGAGGACGGCGAGGCCCTCGAGGAGGCCTTCCTCTCGCTCTACTCACACCTGCACGGGTTCGAGGCGCCCTACACGCCCGAGGAGCGCGCGAGGGTCAACGAGACCGGCGGGTACTGGTGCCATGCCGGCGGCCTCTCGCCCATTCTCATGGCGGGCCGCCATCTCGGACCGGATTCCGTGTCGGGCGACTTCGGTGCGGGCAACGGGCTGCAGACCCTGCTCATGCAGAAGCTCCACCCGCACCGCAGGACCATCGAGATCGAGATCTCGAGCCGGATGGTCGAGGCGGGCAGGCGGCTCCAGGACTGGCTCGGCATCCCCGAGGAGCGCGTCGAGTGGGTGACGGGCGACGTGATGGACGCCTCGCCCGCCGGCATGGACTTCATCTACCTCTACCGCCCCGTTCGGCCCGAGGGCGTGGGCAGGCTCTTCTACGAGCGGTTCGCCTCGGGTCTCGAGGTGTCCGGACCGGTCGTGATCTTCTCCATCGCGGACTGCCTCGGTCCGTTCCTGCCTCCCCGTTTCGAGGTCCTCTACTCGGACGGCCACCTGACATGCTACTCGTCGCGATAGTCTTGTAACTTTCGGGCCATGCTGGAAATCGACTGCATTCCGCCGGTTTTCGGGCTATAATTCGTGCAATCAACCCGAGACGGGAGGAGTGAGTCATGAGCGGATCCAGGAGCATCCTCGTTCTCGCATTTCCATTCCTTCTGGCCACGGCCTGCACCGAGTCGGCCACGCGCTACATCGACGGCCGGCCCGAGGTGACTCCGGATCTGCCGGAGACGGACGTGATCGCCGACATGCCGTCCGAGCCGGACGCGGCGCCCGACGGCGAGGACGTTCCCGTGCTGGATCCACCTGTCGAGGTCGTCGACGCGCCGGACGCCGTGGACGTGCCGCCCGACACCATCGGGATGCCGTGCGCGACCGACGAGGAATGCGACGACGGCCTGTTCTGCAACGGAGACGAGTACTGTCACCCGTCTGGCGTGTGCCGGCGGACCCCGCCCGTGGACTGCAACGACGACGACGGGTGCACGGCGGACTCGTGCGACGAGACCGCCGGGGCCTGCGTCCACGTGCTCACCGACGCGGACGGCGACCTGTTCGGCCCCGAGTCGTGCGGCGGGCTGGACTGCGACGACACCGATCCGGCCATCAACCCGGACGCGGTCGAGATCTGCGACGACGGGATCGATCAGGACTGCGACGGCGAGGACGAGGGGCCGGGCGCCTGCGACTGCCCCCTTGACGTGACCCTCCCGAGCACGACCAGGGGCGACACGACCGGGATGCCGTCGCTCTACGAGGGCTCCTGCGCGTACGGCACGGGCGCCTCGGAGGTGGTCCACAGGCTCGTCCTGACGTCTCCCGCGGACGTGCACGTCGACGTCTCCGGCTCGGGGCTCTACCCCTACGTCTACATCCGTGAGGGGGCGTGCGACGGCACGGAGCTGGGGTGCTCCTACTACTACTACTCCGGGATCGACGTCTCCCTCTCGGCCGGCACCTACTACATCATCGTGGATGGCTACAGCTCCTCCTACTCCGGCGGTTACGTCCTGACCGTGGAGACGTTCGTGCCTCCCACGCCCGTGACGGGCAACGACGATTGCACGGGAGCGTACGTCCTGACCGCGGATGGGACCTACGGCGGCAACAACAGCGCGATGACGCACACCTCGGAGGGCTCTTGCTCGTGGAGCACGGGCGCCGATGCGTGGTTCACCTTCACGCTCACCTCGGCCGCCACGGTCACCCTCTCGACGGCGGGCACGGACTACTACAACGTGCTGTACGTGCGCCGCGACTCGTGCACCGGCACCGAGGTGGGATGCGACCCCGGCTACACGTCAGAACTCACCCTCTCTCTCACCGCCGGGACCTACTACGTGATCGTGGACGCCTACTCCACGTCCTACACCGGCGACTACGTGCTGACCGTCTCCGGCCTCTAGATACATCCTCATAGGTCCACGGCACCCTGCTGCAAGGGCGCGAGGAGCGCGGGGCACTCCGGCACCGGGGATCTGTATGGTGCCTTCGACCCCGCGCCCCGACACGCCCTGGTCGCCTGGAGAACGTGCGCGGTCGGGGGGACCGCAGGCAGCCTACGTGCAGACGAACGCAACGATGCTCCGCGGCGGCAGCTTTCTCACCAGCCAGTCAACGATAGGTTCAGGAGTCCCACCGGCTGCCGAAGCGTCCTCCCGCCGTGGACGTTCCTCGCCGCTCACATGTTGCCGGGTGTAGCGAACCGAGGAGGACGTATTCAGATGGGCATCAGAGGCGGGTGACGGAGGT
>JAFDER010000294.1 GCA_019310245.1 Deltaproteobacteria bacterium | reverse complement strand
TATCGTCTGATATGGTCACATGTTCCGGAAGGGGGCGCTGATGAGGGTGAAGCAGCTTCTGTCGGCCCTTGGCATTGCCCTGCTCTTGGCAGGGTGTGCGAAGGCGTCAGAAGATCCCTGGTGGCTCGACACGGGCATCGATGTCCCGATCGAGGGCACCGGGGACATGGGCTGGGACGTGGGCGACCTGCCTCCCGATACGGGCCTCGATCCGGGATTCGAGCCGCTCGTGGATCCGGACGTGGATCCGGATCCCGACCCGGATCCCGACCCCGACCCGGACCCCGATCCCGACCTGGGATGCGTGTCGGGAACGACGGCCTATGGAGGCGTGTGCAACGTCGTCGACCGGTGCGGGTGCTCGACCGGCGAGTTCTGCTACTGGGACCAGAGCGACACGCACTGCGAGATGTACGAATACTGCGTCACGGCGACGGCCGGGACGGCGACTCACGGGCTGACCTGCGATCCCACCAGCGTCTCCGCCTGCGAGCCCGGCTCGGCCTGCCTGTCCACGGACGGGGTCACGGGCACCTGCTACCGGTGGTGTCGCTCGGACCTGGACTGCCCGACGGGTAAGTCCTGCTCGACGGGCGTGAGCTTCACGGCCACGACTCCGTGCACCGGAACGCTCCTGCCTCCCTACGACGTCTGCTCCCTCTAGAATCCCTTCCTATCCGGCGATCTCATTGATCGAGTCCGCATCCATCGAGACGAAGACCTTCATGCCCTCGGACAGGTCGTCCGCTCGGATGACGCTGGCGTGGACGGTGAAGCCGCAGTCCACCCGGACCTTGGTGTAGTGGCCCATGGGCCGGATGCTCGTGATGGTTCCCGGGATCACGTTGTCGGCGTCGGGGCGTGACGGCGAGAGGGTCACCCTCTCAGGACGGATGCACAGGACGACCTCGTCGCCGGGGCGCGCGTCGGCGCGGGCCCGGATAGGCGTGCCGGAGATCGACACGACGACGTGGTGGCCCTCGCGTGCGGTCACCGTGCCCTCGAGGATCGTCTCCACCCCCACGAAGCTCGCCACGAACCTGCTCGCGGGGCGGTGCATGATCTCGGATGCGGGCCCTATCTGGACGAGGGAGCCTTCTCGCATGACAGCGATGCGATCGGCCATGCGCAGGGCCTCGGACGCGTCGTGGGTGGCCATCACGGTGGTGACGCGCGTCGCGTGCAGGATCTCCTCCACCTCGTCGAGCAGGGAGTGTCGGGTGGGCGGATCGAGAGACGAGAACGGCTCGTCGAGCATCATGACCTCGGGCTCGAGAACGAACGCCCTGGCCAGGCTCACGCGGGCCGCCTCGCCGCCCGAGAGCGTGCGGGCGGAGCGGTCCGCCAGGTGCGGGATGCCGAAGAGGCCGAGCGCCCTGTCCACCCTCGCTTCGATGTCCGTGGCTTTGCGGAACGCGAGGCCGGAGGCCACGTTGCGGCGGACCGTCGTGTCCATGAGGAAGGGCTTCTGGAACACGACGCCCATGCGGCGCCGCAGCATCGTGAGGTCCGATCCCCGGGTGACGGTCTCGCCCTTGAAGGTCAGGGCGCCGCGGGAGGGTTTTGCGAGCAAAGCCAGCGCGTGGATCAGCGTGCTCTTGCCCGCGCCGTTCGGGCCCAGCAGGGCCAGGACCTCGCCGCTCTCGATCTCGAGCGACGGGATGTCGAGGACGGGCACGCCTCCGGCGCGGACCTCGAAGTCGCGGATGGACAGGTCCGTGCTCATCGCCTGCGCTCCCTCTGCTGGGCGAACGTGAGCAGCAGCGTGATGGAGAAGGCCAGGATGAACAGGATGATGCCCAGTGCAATGGCCATGTCGAAGTTGCCCCGGCTCGTCTCCATGACCACCGCCGTGGTCAGCACGCGGGTGTGCCCCTTGATGTTGCCTCCGACCATGATCGAGGCGCCGATCTCGGAGATGGCGCCGCCAAAACCCGCCATGACCGCGGCCATGAGGGGCAGGCGCGCCTCCTTGACGAGCACCCAGACCATCTGCAGCCGGGTGGCTCCCAGGGATAGGACCTGCAGCCGGAAGCCGGGCGGGATCTGCTGGATCGCGGCCAGCGTGATGCCCGTGACGATGGGGAAGGCCAGGATGGCCTGGGCCGCGATCATGGCCGCGGGCGTGTAGATGATGTCCAGGGCGCCCAGCGGGCCCGAGCGCCAGAGCATCAGCGCCACGAAGAGCCCCACCACCACGGGCGGCAGGCCCATGCTCGTGTTGACCAGGCCCACGAGGATCCGGCGGCCCGGGAAGCGATTCAGGGCCAGCGCCGTGCCCGCCGAGATGCCCAGGAGCACGGACACGAGCGTGGCCGTGCCCGAGATCTGGAGCGAGAGAAGGGTGATGCGCAGGACCTCGGCGTCCAGGGAGAAGATGAGGGCGAGGGCCCGGGCGATTCCCCGTGCGATGAGGTCCATCGTCTAGCGCTCCGCGTCCGGGGTGAAGAGCGGCTGGCCGTGCTCCTTGGTGCCGAAGGTGCGGATCGTCTCCTGGGCCCCGGCGGAGAGGATGAAGTCGGCGAACGCCCGCGCTCCCTTCGCGTTCACGTCCGGGAACCTGCCGGCGTCCACCTCGATCACGTGGTAGACGTTGTGCAGCAGCACGTCGCCCTCGACGAGGATGTCGAGGTGCAGGTTCTTTTTCAGGGACAGGAACGTGCCGCGGTCCGAGAGTGTGTGGCCCTCCTTCTCGGAGGCGACCTGGAGCGTCGTGCCCATGCCCAGTCCGGTCTCGATGTACCACCTGCCGGACGGCGCGAGGTCAGCCTTGCTCCAGATCGATCTCTCCTTCGCATGGGTGCCCGAGTCGTCGCCGCGCGAGACGAACAGGGCCTCCTTCGAGGCCAGGGCATGGAAGGCCTTCGCGATCGACGACATCCCCCGCACTTCTGCTGGATCGGATGCCGGGCCGACGAGGACGAAGTCGTTGTGCATGACCAGGCGGCGGCGGGAGCCGAAGCCCTCGCGCATGAACTCCTCTTCGGCGGCGGGAGAGTGGACGAGGAGCACGTCCGCCTCGCCGCGCCGGCCCATGGCCATGGCCTGGCCCGATCCCACGGCGATGGTCTTGAGGGTGTAGCCCGAGTCCTTCTCGAACGCGGGGGTGATCTCGTCCAGGAGGCCGGAGTCGTACGTGGAGGTGGTGGTGGCCAGGATCACGTCGCCCGTCTTGGGCTTGCAGGCACCCAGGGCCAGCAAGCCCAGGACCGGGATCAGGTGTCTCATGCTCTTCTCATTATCATCTGTCTAGGGGCGGCGACTACCCGATCGGATGATCTCGCGCTCGGTGACGATCGCGTGCACGGGCAGGTCGTGCTCGTCGCGGGGCACGTCATCGAACACCTGCAGCCAGAACGCGACGGCGACGCGGGGCGCGGCGCTCTCGGCCAGGAAGCGGTCGTAGAATCCGCCGCCGTAGCCCAACCGGCCGCCGCTGCGGTCGAATGCCACGCCGGGCACGATCACGAGGTCGATCTTGTCCGGGGTCACGCGGGGGCACGAGACCTTGGGCTCGGGGATGTCCTTGAATCCCGGCTCGAGGTCCGCGAGCGAGGAGATGGCCGCGTGCTCCATGGTCCACTGCTCGGCCAGGACCACGGGCAGGACCGGCCGCCGGCCGGTCTCGAGCAGCCTCTCGATGATCGGGCTCGTGTCCACCTCGGAGCCGAAGCTCGCGAAGAGGTGCACCGTCGAGGCCTCCCGCATCTCGTCGAGCGCCATGACCGTCCGCGCGATCGAGAGCGAGGCGGCCTGCCTCTCGGGAGCGGGCAGGGCGTCGCGCCTCTCGATGATGGAGCGTCTCAGCCTGCGCTTGAGGAGGCGGATCTCGCCGGGGTCACTCACCGTCCCTCGCCGGGATCATCTTCCAGGTCTCGATGTGCTGCAGCCCGTTCTTCTCGACCACGGCCATGACGGCCTGCACCTGGCCGTTGCGAGGAGAGGTCCAGCGCGTCGCCGGTCCCGACGTCGTCTCCAGCACGCCCGCGCTGCAGCTCCACGTGATCTTCATCCCTCCGGGATCTCCGCCGAGGCGGTCCTCGATGCGCAGCGCGAACTGCCCGTCGCCCAGGCTCGCCATGATGATCTTTGGCTGGAACACGTCGCTCGCGTGCCCGGCGCCCGCGTCGAGCTCGAGCGACGCGCTCGGGCCCATGGCGTCCGGCACGCAGTCCACGATGAAGGCGTCGAAGGGTGTTGGCGCCGGGTCCTTGTTCGAGGGCGGCGGCAGGGGGGCCGGGTCGTAGGGGTAGGGCACCGGATCGTTCGGGGGCGGCACGGGGTCGGGAGGCGGCGGGAGGGGGTCGACGGGGTGAGGCACGGGGTCGGGCGGCGGCGGTGGCGGGTCCACGGGGTAGGGCACGGGGTCCACGACGACCGCGGCGTCGGGCTGCGGCGCCACGCCCTGGCACACGGAGTCCGCTCCCTCGAGGATCTTCAGTCCTCCGGCCTGCTTGCAGATCGCGATCCTGTCCCGGTAGGTGGCCTTCTGCTTCCCGCAGGTGGTCTTCACGTCCACGAGCAGGGTGCCCACCTCTCCGGGCTCGAGCCCCGCGTGATTGAGCTCAACGGTGAGCACGCCGTCCTCGTCCACGCTCGAGCGCACCACCTCGATTCCCTCGCCGGCCACGGCCTGCTCGAGTTCCGTGCCCTTCGGGATCGTGCCCTTGAGCTTCAGGGTCAGCGTGGCGCGGCCCGTGACGGCGCGGGTGACGAGGACCTCGATGCCGGCGATGTCGAGCGCCTTGCACGAGCCCTTGCTCACCTTGTCGTCCGTGGGCTTTCGCGGGGGCTTGTCGCCGGGCGGCTTGCACCCTGCGGGCACGACGGCCAGGCCGGAGGCGATGAGGATGACCTGGAGCTTCTTGTT
>JAFDER010000044.1 GCA_019310245.1 Deltaproteobacteria bacterium | reverse complement strand
CACGACGGGCTTCGTGACCGCCGGGGGGGGAGGCTCCTCGACCTCGGGCTCGGGCAACTTCGGCGTCTTCTTGCCCTCGGGCAGGGTGTTCGGGTCCGGAAGGGGCGTGAACGGCTTGTTCCACTTGCGCATGCCCTCGAGCACGGCCTCCTTGAGCGGCTTCGCCTTGACCGTTCCGAGCAGTTTCGTGAGGCCGGCATAGGCCTCGTCCGTGTGCATCTCTCCCAGGGCCTCGATCGCCGCGACTCCCACCGAGACGTCCTTGTCCAGGGCCGCCCCGACGAGGATCTTGACCGACGACTTGTGCACGATCGCACCGATGGTCTGCACCACGGCCATGCGCACCTTTGCGGAGGGGTCCTCGAGTGCCTTTGCCAGGGCCGGCATCGAGTAGACCGCCCTGAGCTTCTTCAGGGCATCCGCGGCCGCGATCTTCTCGCCCGGCTCGCCGAGCAGGAGAGGCTCGAGCGCGGCGACGACCTTCTCGTACACCTGCTCGGGTGTTTGCGCCTCGGCGGGCGGGGCCTTCACCATGAATGCGGCCGCGAGCACCGCGCCTGTGACGATGAGCTTGAATGCGTTTTTCAGGCGTCTGTTCATCATGTTCCCCCTCCAGGGGCAATGCGTGCCCCGCATTGGGCGAGGAGCATATTATCGCATTTTCGTCCTGCTCCTGCAAAGACGCTACGCGGCACGGCGTGCGCTGCGCCCCCCTCGACCCTTTTGGGGGTCCATGCTAGTGTCCCGTTCCGGTACATCATGGCCGGATATCCTCAAGATCAGCCTCCCGCCAGGCCTTCCATGCCTCCCATCATGCAGCTCGACAGCGGCCACGTGAGGTGGAAGAAGGTCAGGATCCCGCTCTTCGTGGGGATCGGGCTGCTCGTTCTCGCGGCGCTCGCCGTGTTCGTGGGGTTCTGGATCCGCTCGGCCGCGATCCATTCCGCCGTCGACGACGCGCGCGAGTCCGCATCCCTCGACACGGTCGAGGGCCTGCGCGAGGCCGTTTCCATACTCGGTGATCTGGCGGGGGACTACCGTGATCGCGGGGACGTGCAGGCAGCCTACGCCTACGTGGTCGCCCTGGATGCGATCCGGCACGGTCCTGCCGAGCCCGGGCTCGAGAAGGCCGGGTCGGCGCTGAAGCGCTCCACTGCCGGATCGGGAGGCGATCTCTACATCGCCGCGTCCATCCTCGTGCACCTCGCCTCCGGAGAGCAGGATGAAGCGGAAGACCTCGTGGAGTCCCTGCCGCAGAGCGGCAAGCAGGATGACGAGCTGAGGCTGGCGCGTGCGCTGAGCCAGATCGAGTCGGGGCAGAACCTCGAGGCCCAGACCGATCTCATGCTCATGGCGGCCTCGAAGGACCCCTTCCTTCCGGCCGTCACGCTCCTGGGAAAGGTCAGGCATCGGACCGGCGATCTCACGGGTGCCAGCGAGATTCTGCTGGCGTCCCTCGCGGCCCATCCCGGGAGGCTGGATGCTACCCTCGAGCGCGCGCTGGTGCTCGTGGACATCGCCACGGACGATTCCCTTGCCGAGGCGGGCAAGGTCCTCGAGACGCTCGGGGCGGATCTCGACGCCGCCCCTCCCGTGCTCGCCACGCGAGGTCTCTACGCGAAGGGCCTGCTCCTGCTCGCCTCGAAGAAGTACGCGGACGCCTCCGGGCCCCTGTGCAAGGCGCTCGAGGGCATGCCCGAGAGCGCGCTGGCGGCGGCGCGGTGTGCCCGCGCCCGGAGGCTCTCCGGGGACATGCACGGCGCGCTCAAGGTGGTCGGGAATCTCAGGCTCGGAGAGGGCACGTCGACGGAGGTGCTCGTGGAGATCGTCGAGGCCAACCTGAGCCTCTGGCGGCCGCGTGCGGCCTCGCTGGCCCTGCAGCTGATGCAAGGCCGGCCCGACGTGGGAGAGAAGCGGATGGCCCAGCTCTCGGCCACGGCGGCCCTCCAGGCCGGGGATTACTCCGGGGCGGCCCGGGATTTCCGATCCGGCGGTTCGAGTGGCGACCTTCCCATCGGGGCCGGTCTGGCCTATCTCGAGGCGGGCGAGGCGAAGGAGGCGAGGGACTATCTCAAGACGATCAAGTCGGGTCCGTCGGTCGGCTGTGTGGAGGCGCTGCGGGATTGGAGCCGGGGCAAGCTCGAGAAGGCGCTCGATAACCTCGGTGACAGCGAGCCCTGCGCTCCGGCCCTCCGCGGACGGTTCCTGTTCCTGCTCGGCCGGCACGCGCAGGCCGCCCCGGCGCTCGGCAAGGCGCTCTCCAGGGGCGACGATCCCGGACTCAGGATCCTGCTCGCGCGCTCCACGCTGCGCGTTTCGGGGCCCGATGGGGCCAGGGTCATGCTGGATCATCTCCGCGATCTCGGTGCCGAGTCGATCTCCCTCCTGCGCGATCTGGCGGACGCGTACCTGGAGATGGATCTCGTGGACGACGCCCGCGGCGTGGCGGCCGACGCCGTGGACCGAAACCCCGGCAAGCCGGAGGGACTCGCGCTTCAGGCAAGGATCCTCAGGCTGACCGGAGATCCGGCGACCGCGGCCGAGATCACCGGCCAGGGGCTCGAGGCCCATCCCGACCACCCGGGTCTGCTCGCCGAGAAGGCCCACGTCCACCTGGCCGCGGAGGAGTATGCGGAGGCGATCGAGGCGGGCCGCAAGGCCATGGTTCCCGGAGCGTACTATCTCGTTGCCGCGCTCGTCGCGGCTCGCGCGCTCGATGAGGCCGGCAAGCAGACCGATGCGGACAACCTGATCCGCGAGGCGGGCATCCAGCTCCTCAAGCAGCACGAGCCCACGCTGGCCGCCGTCGCGTGGGCTGCCTTCGTGCAGATGCGCAGGACGCGGGGCGGCAAGCCGAACATCTCCAAGGCCAGGGGCCTGTTCTTTGGCCTCGTCAAGAAGAAGATCCCCGGAGCGGGTTTCTTCTACGAGGGCGCCATCGTCCTGTTCGCCGACGGCAGGCGGGATGACTCCGTCACGTGGCTGCACAAGGCCGCGGGGCTCGACCCCGTGTTCAAGCCTCCGTTCGAGAGGCTCTCCAGGATGGGAGAGCTCACTCAAGAGGAGGTCCAGGCCTTCACGACCGTCCACGGTGTGGCGCCCTGAAGGCCAGCGCCTCGTCCTGCTGAGCCGGAGCTCGGCGCACTTGCATCCGCACGGCCAGTCCCCATAATCTGCCTGTGGCAAGATCGAGCAAGAAAACACGCACGTTTGCGTTTGCCGGACTGGCGCTCGTCCTGCTCACGGTGGTGCCGATGGCGATCCTGGCATTGTTCGAGAACAGCTTCATCTTTCATCCCGAGGTCACGCCGCGCCGCTCGACCACCGAGATCACGGGCGGCGTGAAGGTGCAGGACGTCACCTTCCGGACCGGGGATGGAGTCTCGCTCCACGCGTGGAAGGCCGGGGACTTCTCCTCCGGGCCGGTGATCCTGTTCTGCCACGGCAACGCGGGCAACATCACCCACCGCGCCGTGTACGTCAGCAGCCTCGTGCGCTCAGGGCTTGCCGTCTTCATCTTCGACTACCGGGGGTACGGGCAGAGCCAGGGATCGCCGGACGAGGACGGCGTGTACGAGGACGCCCGCGCCGCCTACGACCATCTCCTGGCGGTCGAGCGGCTGGACGCCTCGCGCATCGTGCTGATGGGCCGGAGCCTCGGCGGTGCGGTGGCCATCAACCTCGCCACGGAGAGGGAGGTTCCACGTCTCATCGTGGAGTCCAGCTTCACGTCGGGCCGCGACATGGGGCGGCTCGTCTTCTTCGGACTGCCGGTGCACATGCTGATGAGGTCCAGGTTCGACTCGATCTCCAAGGTGGCCGGGCTCACCATGCCCAAGCTGTTCCTGCACGGCGACCTGGACGACGTGGTGCCCTACGAGATGGGCACCAGGCTCTACGATGCCGCCGCGCAGCCCAAGCGCTTCGTCCCGCTTCCCGGCGCGGACCACAACTCCGCACCCTTCATCCCCGAGCTCGACTACTTCTCGGTCATCGCGAAGTTCGTGCGCGGAGAGGACTGACGTGGGGGACCGCCGCAGGAGGAGGATCCTCATCCTCTCCGCCGCCGCGGCCCTGGCGTCGCTCGTCATCGCCCTGGCCTGCATCCTGTTCGTCGTGCTCGGCGGGCTCTCCCTGTTCCTCACCGCGGTCCAGGCCCCGCCCGTGGAGATGCAGTTGATTCCGGGCGCCAATCAGGGTACGGATGCCGGTTCGGAGACCGAATGACGATCGTGAACCTGAGCGGGGTGGCCAAGGGGTACGGCGGCAGGACGCTATTCGCCGGCGTGGACACACGGGTGGCCCCGGGCGACCGCGTGGGTCTCATCGGCGAGAACGGCTGCGGCAAGACGAGCCTGCTGGAGATCCTGGGCGGGATCGCCGAGCCGGACGAGGGATCGGTGAGGATCACCAAGGGCACGCGCGTGGGGCTGCTGCCCCAGGCGGTGGACCCGCGCAAGGGAGGCAGGCTCATCGACGAGATGCTGGGGACGGCGCGCGGGCTCGCGGACCTCGAGGAGCGCAAGGCGGAGATCGAGCGGGCCCTGACGCAGGGCGGCGAGGACATGGACGAGGACGAGTCGGTCAGGCTCGCTTCCGAGCTCGGCGAGATCGAGGAGCGCATCCTGCACCGCGGCGGCTACGACATCGACTCGGAGGCCAAGCGCATCCTCGCAGGCCTCGGGTTCCGGCAGGATGATCACGACAGGCCCCTCGACACGTTCAGCGGTGGGTGGCGCATGCGGTTCGAGCTCGCGAGGCTCCTGCTCGAGGAGCCGGATCTGCTGCTCCTCGACGAGCCCACGAACCACCTGGACATCGAGTCCATGCAGTGGCTCGAGGGCTACCTGCAGCGCTTCAAGGGCGCCCTCGTCGTGATCACGCACGACAGGCGCTTCCTCGACAGGATCGTGACCAGGATCGCCTCGCTCGAGGAGCTCAAGGTTCTCGAGTACAGGGGAGGGTACGAGGATTACCGCCGGATGCGGGACCAGGAGATCGAGACGGCCTGGAAGCACTGCGAGGCCCAGCAGGCGCGCATCAAGGAGATCGAGGACTTCATCGCCCGCAACCGCGTGCGCAAGGACCGCGCCAGGGTGGTCCAGAGCCGCATCCGGACGCTCGAGAAGATGGAGAGGCTAGAGCCCCCGCGCAGGCGCCGGTCGATCCACTTCTCGTTCCCCCAGCCCGGCCGGACGGGAAGCCCCGTCGTGCAGGTGCGCTCCGGCACGAAGCGCTATGCAGAGAACGTGGTTCTCGACGGCGTGGAGCTCAGCGTGCTCAGGGGAGAGAAGGTGGCGCTCGTGGGCCCGAACGGATCGGGCAAGACCACGCTTCTGAAGATCCTCGCGGGAGAGCTCGAGATGGACGGCGGCGAGCTGACGTGGGGGGCGAACGTGACCCACGCCTACTATGCCCAGCACCAGCTCGAGGCCCTGAGCCCCGATCTGAGCGTGAAGCAGGAGATGACCTCCATCGCGGACCGGGAGACGATGCCGCTCGTGCGCCCCGTCCTCGGCGCCTTCCTCTTCTCCGACGACGAGGTGGTGGACAAGGAGGTGCGCATTCTCTCCGGCGGCGAGCGCGCCAGGCTCGCCCTGGCCAAGCTCCTGCTCCGGCCGGCGGGCCTGCTGCTCATGGACGAGCCCACCAACCACCTGGACATCGAGTCGCGCGAGGTGCTCGAGCAGGCTCTCGGCCAGTACTCGGGCACCCTCGTTTTCGTGTCGCACGATCGGGAGTTCATCAATGCGCTGGCCACGCGGGTCGTGGAGCTGGGCGGCGGCCGCCTCGATGCGTTCCCCGGCGACTACGACGGCTACCTTCTCAAGAAGCGCGGGGAGGAGGCCGAACGCAAGGCCGGCCGGGAGAGGCGATCCCGCACGAAGGCCGCGCCCGCAGGGCAGAAGGAGCGGGACGAGAAGGCGGATCGGGGGAAGCGCAGGCAGGAGGCCGAGCGCCGCAACGTCCTGTACCGCAAGCTCAGGCCCCTGCGCGACGAGATGATCCGGGTCGAGGAGGCCGTCGAGGAGCGCGAGGTCCGGATCAAGGCGATGGAAAAGGATCTGGCCGATCCGGAGACCTACAGCGCCGGCGATGGAGACCGCGTCAAGAACCTCCAGCGGGACCACGCCTACCTGAAGCACGAGGTCGAGGACTTCATGTCCCGTTGGGTCGAACTCAACGAAGCGATCGAGAAGCTCAGGTCGTCTCGCTGACCTTCCCTGCTTCACCTCTCCGTGCGACTGGTGTACGATGCCGTGGCTGGATGTGATGGGCAAGTTCTACTGGATAGGGATCGGCCTCTTCTTCGTCGGTGCCGCGCTCGAGGTCCTCCCCACGGGCGACTACCGGTTCTACACGTCCCTCGCCGGCCTCGCCGTCCTGCTGGCGGCGATGTCGTGCATGTTCGTCGAGTTCCTGCGCATGAAGCGCTCGAGGGGCCTCAAGCTCACGAGGAAGAACAAGATCCTGTTCATCGCCGGGGTCGTGGCCTTCGTTGTCGGGATCTTCCTCGGTTTCCTCCTCGCCGTCAGGTGGTCGGCGGGGTCTTGACCACCATCGACTGGTCCGCCGTCCAGGACCGGGCCCAGAGGCTCCTCGTCGATCTCATCCGGTTCGACACCTCGAACCCGCCCGGCGGCGAGCTTCCCGCGGCGCGGCACGTCGCCCGCGTCCTCGAGGAGGCGGGGCTCGATCCGGTGGTCCTCGAGTCGGCTCCCGGCCGGGGCAACTGCGTCGCCCGGCTTCCCGGCGACGGCAGCGCCCGGCCCCTGCTGCTGATCGGCCACCTCGACGTGGTGCCCACCGAGCCCGAGCACTGGTCGCATCCGCCCTTCGAGGGGCTCGAGTCGGGCGGCTTCATCTGGGGCCGCGGCGCCCTGGACATGAAGTACATCGTGGCCACCCAGGTGATGACGCTCGTGGCGCTCAGGGAGGCGGGCGTGACGCTCTCTCGCGACCTCATCGTGGCCAGCGTGGCCGACGAGGAGGCCGGAGGCATCCACGGCATCCGGTGGCTGCTCGAGCACCACCCGGATCTCGTCGAGGCCGAGTACGCCCTCGGGGAGTTCGGCGGCTTCTCGTTCGACGTCGCGGGCAAGAGGTTCTACCTGTGCCAGACCGGGGAGAAGGGCATCGCGTGGTTCACGATGCGCACGCACGGCAGGCCGGGCCACGGCTCGATGCCGCCTCCCGAGACAGCGATCCGCAAGCTCGCAGGCGCCGTGACCCGGATCGGCTCGACCCCCACGCCGCTGCACGTCTCGAAGACCACGCGCGCCATGATCGAGGGCATGGCCGTCGCCATCCCGGGCATCGAGGGGCTGCTCGAGCCCGAGACCTGCCAGGACGTGCTCGGGGCGCTTCCTCCGGAGCAGTCGCTCATGATGAACGCCATCCTGCGCAACACGATCACGGTCACGGGGCTCGAGGCGGGTTACAAGCACAACGTGATCCCGGGCGAGGCCCGGGCGAACCTCGACTGCCGCCTCGTCCCCGGCCAGAGCGTTGCGGACGTGGAGCGCGAGATCCGCGAGATCGCCGCCGAGGACGTGGAGCTCGAGATCATCGAGGAGATGCTCACCCCACCCGTGGAGTCGCGCTTCGACACGCCGCTTTTCGAGGCCATGAGGCGCAACCTCGAGGCGTCCGACCCGGGCTCCCAGGTCATGCCGCTGCTGCTCGTCGGCGGGACCGACGGCCGGTTCCTGGCCGAGCGGGGGACGATCTACTACGGCTACAGCCCCATCCGGTTTCCATCGGAGCTCAAGTTCCTCGAGCTGATCCACTCCCACGACGAGCGCATCCCCGTGGACGCGTTCCGCGACGGCGTGAAGGTGTTCATCGAGACCGTACTGGACTTCTGCGCCCTCTGACCGTGGTGCTATGCTGTTCCTGGAATCCGAAGAAGTGAAGCTGCCTCCCCCTGCGGTAAACGGCGGACCCGCTCTACAGTATTTCGAACACGCAGTCTATGGTGAGGTCGAGCTTGGTCGTTCCGGGCGAAATGGGGCCGAACATCTCTTCGCTCCCGCTCTGGCGGCCCACCTGCTGGGCAACGTTGGCCGTGGACATGCTCCATTCGTTTCCGGCGAACGGCCCGCCCCACCTGGAAATGCCGGAGTTCCAGGAGCCCTCGAACACGTTGACGGCCTTGCCGATCTTGATGTCAAAGCCGTCCGCTATCTGCTTGGCCTTGTCGCGCGCCGCCTTGATGGCCATGTCCCTGACCTTTTTCTTGTGCTCCGGAAGCTTCGTTGAGTAGAACTCCACGCCGGTCAGGCTGGTCGCGTTATTGTCGACGCCCGCGTCGATGATCTCGGGTATCTTCTTGAAGTCCTGTGTCTTTACCTGCAGCGTGGTCGAGTCCGTGAACCCTGCGATCTTCGCGGGCTTGCCCTCAGGGTAGACGTAATCAGGCGAATAGGTTGCACGGCCAAGAACCACGTTCTTCGAGGAAACGCCCGCCTCTTCCAGGGCGGCCAGGAACCGGTCCACGTTCTCAATATTTTTCTTGTGAGCCTTGCGCATTTTCTTGTCCGATGACGTGAAGGTGAACGAGACCGTAGCCTCATCGGGCTCGACCTCGAGCCTGGCAATGCCCGTCACGGTGAGCGTGCGCTCTGTCTTCGGCTTTGCATCGGGCTGCTCGAACGTGTAGGAAGGCTCGCACCCCGCGAAGCACGCCGCGATGATTGCAGCGGCAATGATTGCTGCCCCTGTGTTTTTCATGGCTGGTCTCCTTTTATCCAGAGTGAGTTCTTTCTGAGGAATGTATACTTTTATGCAATGAGATCGAATTCTATTCCATTATCTGCACGAGGGCAGCTTACTCAGTCCATGTGCATGCAGGTGATGGGATTTCAGCTGTGAGTAGCCCGGCTAACTGATATCAGTGGTGCTAAAGCGTCACCACGCAGTCTGAACGTGGTGGGACGAGGAAGAACACTCTCACCCGGTATCACGGAGTGCTCGCGTCGCGCTCGAAGCTACGCCGTGAGGTCATGGAGCGTGCCACGCATGCTCCATCTCCGCCCGCAGAGCAGCTCAGTCTGCCGGGGATCCCCCCCGTGCAAGCAGACGTACAACAACGCAAGACGGATAGCCTTGCGAGCACGCGGAGCTCGGGCCTGCACACGCCGGGGCGTCACCCCTGGGCGTACCTTCTGCGTCGCACGTTCAAGGTGGACGTCACCGCCTGCCCCCGCTGCTCCGGGCCGGCCCGAGTCCACTATCAGTGGACCACCAATCCGGGACTCCTCGCCCCGATCAGCATGCCACCGCCACGATACGCAAAGATGCGGCAGGGTGTTCATCGAGACCGTACTGGACTTCTGCGCGGGCTAGCTGACGATGTAGGGCGTCTCGCCGTCGCCGAAGACCGCGAGGACGCCGCCGTCGGGGCCGAAGACCACGATGCGCTCCTTGTGAAACCCCATGGCGCACTCGCCGCCGCAGTACTGGAACCAGGAGAGGGAGAGGTGGACAACGTCCACGTCCTGGAACGTGCGTCCCTCGTGCGTGAAGCTCTCGTGGTGCTCCACCGAGGCCGAGTACTTGAGCGTCGACTTCTTCATCACGATCCCGTGGGCCGGGCTGAAGTCGCCTGCGATGAATGCGTCGATCACCCCCGCGTAGTAGGGCAGGGCGGCCTCCGTGATCGCGTAGGGAATGCGCACGTCGTCGAAGGTCCTGAACCACCACAGCGGCTCGTCGGTCACTCCCGCCCACTCCTGGTGCTTCTCGTCCCCGATCAACGCGAGCACGTCCTGCCTCTCGGGCCAGGCGGCCTCGGCATCGAGGATGAGGCACGCCTCATCGTCCCCCTCGAACGAGCGCGCGATCTCGATCACGAAGTCGCCGTCGTCGAAGCTTCTGTCCGGGATCGCGAAGGTGCACGCAGTGGGCTCCCCGGTCGCTGGAGCGGGAGAGGCGGGGGCCGGCGCCACGGCGGCGCCGCAGCCGCAGACGGGGGGGATGAGCAGCACGGTCCGCTTCGGCATGGAGGCCTCCCTTCACCGCTCTTGTACGCTGGACCGCGTGAAAAGATCTAGCTGCTACTTTCCGGAGAGCTTCTTCGCGGATGAGACGAGGCCGAGGAGCTCCTTGCGGTAGCCCCTGGGATCCTCGCCGAGGGCCTTTTCGGCGAGGGCCAGGATGGACGCGTACGTGGCCGTGCCCTTGAAGGACGAGTCGCGCAGCAGCATGCCGAAGCCCGCGACCGCGGCGGCGAACCGGAAGTCGTTCGAGGCCTCGGCCCAGCTCTCGCCGATGTCCGTGACCGGCCTCTCGATGAGCTTGCTCGTGTCGCCGTCGGGCATCTTGTAGCGAAGCTTGAGCGTGAAGAGCTCCCCGCTGGCCGCGGCGCCGGTCTTGCCCATGGGCTTCTGGTACTTGAGGGGGTCGACGCCGGGCAGGTCGACGTCCTGGCCCGCGGGCACGATCTCGTAGAGGGCGGTCACGGTGTGTCCGGCGCCGATCTCGCCCGCGTCCTTGGTGTCGTCGTTGAAGTCCTCGGCCGCCAGCAGGCGGTTCTCGTAGCCGATGAGCCTGAAGGCATGGACGCGCTCGGGGTTGAACTCCACCTGGATCTTCACGTCCTTCGCGATGGTGACGAGCGTGCCGCCCATCTCCTCGACGAGCACCTTGCGCGCCTCGGCCAGCGAGTCGATGTAGGCGTAGTTGCCGTTGCCCTTGTCGGCGAGCTTCTCGAGCGTGGCGTCCTTCAGGTTGCCCATGCCGAAGCCGAGCACGGTGAGGAAGACGCCGGTCTCGGCCTTCTTCTCGATCAGCCTCTGGAGGTCGCCCTGGCTCGTCGTGCCCACGTTGAAGTCGCCGTCCGTGGCCAGGATCACCCGGTTGACGCCTCCGGTGATGAAGTTCTTCGTGGCCGTCTCGTAGGCCAGCTCGATGCCCTCGCCGCCGTTCGTGCTCCCGCCCGCCTCGAGCCTCGACAGGGCGTCGAGGATGGCCTCCCTGTCGTCGCAGGAGGTGGAGGGCAGCACGAGACCGGACGCGCCGGCGTACACCGCGATGGCGATGCGATCCCGCTCGTCGAGCTGGCCAACGAGCATCTTCAGTGCCTTCTTGAGCAGGCCCAGCTTGCTCGGCGGCGTCATCGAGCCCGAGACGTCGAGCAGGAACACGAGGTTCGAGGGCGGCCGCGCCGAGGCCTCCACCTCGCGGCCCTTCAGGCCGATGCGCGCGAGCCTGTGGCCGGGGCTCCAGGGGCTCTGCGCCACCTCCACGTGCACCGAGAAGGGGTCAGGCCCCTTCGGGGGGGCGTAGTCGTAGGAGAAGTAGTTGACCATCTCCTCGATGCGCACGGAGTCCTTCGGAGGCATCGACTCCTGCGAGAGGAAGCGGCGCACGTTGGAGTACGAGGCCGTGTCCACGTCGATGGAGAACGTGGAGAGCGGGTTCTGTGCGACAGCGAGGAACGGGTTGTCCACGATGTGGTCGTAGGCCTCGGTGTCGTGCCCGGCCCAGTCGCTCTTGTCCGGGACGTCGGTCCAGCCGGGCCGTCCGTCGATCTGCTTGAGGAGATCGACCGAGTGCCTGCCGCGCGCCAGCGACGCCTTCCTCGCGCCCCCCAGCACGACGTTCGCCCCCTCGGGCCGCGTCGCGACGTCGGTCTCCATCGACGCCGTCTCGTCCAGGAATATGGGCGAGAAGAACTTTTGGTCGCTGTCGAACGACCTGTGCTCGGCCTGCTTCGCCTTGCCGAGCACCGCGATGCCTCCCGCGGCTCCGATGGCCACGATGACGAGCAGGGCAGCCGCGGCGGCGCCCCACCAGACCCATGCAGGCTTCCGGGCCGGGGCGGCCTGCGCGCGCCTTTCGATCTCCTCGCGCTGGGCGTCGGTCAGGGCCGGAGGCTCCGCCGGTGCGAGCGCCTCCTCGGCCAGCTTCACTGTGGTCCGGAGCTCGGCCACGGTCCTGCGTGCGATCTCGTCCGTCTCGAGGGCCTCCTCGACGGCCCGCCGCCCCTCCTCCTCGAGCTCGCCCAGAACGTAAGCCGTGAGCTTCTCGTCGTTCATCTCGGGCTTCATGACTGTGTCTCCTGGGCCAGATCCATGCCGACCCTCAGCTGTCCGCGGATGCTCTCCAGGGCCTTCGTGAGGAGGCGGCTGACGGTCCCGAGGCTCTTGCCCATGACCTGGCCGATCTCCCTGTACGTCAGGTGGTCCTGGAACTTCAGGCGGAATGCCTCCTGCTGGTCCCCCGGCAGGCTCTCGAGCGCCTCGAGGACCATCGCGTGCTCCTGCCTCCGGGCGGCCACGCTGCTCGGCCTCGCGCTCTCGTCCGGGTCGGCCACCGCCTGGGCGTCCTTGATGAGGCCCATGCGTCCCTCCTTCTTGCGGACGTCGAGGGCGCGGTTGCGGCACACCGTGTAGAGCCACCCGGCGAGGCCGCGCTCGATCTTGGCGCGGTCCGCCTTGCACAGCTTGAGGAACGTGTCCTGGACAACGTCCCGGGCCAGCTCCATGTCTCCGGTGTAGCGGCAGGCGTACCGGATGAGGGGCTGCTCGTAGCGCTCGAGCGCCCCGCTCACCCACTCGGCCCTGCTCTGCGTCTCTTCACCCATGTCGGCGTCCTGCACCCTGGAAACGACCCGGCTCCGGTTTTGTTCAGCTCTTGCGTGAAAAAGGGCCCGTCAGGAAGCATACCGCTCCGATGTGCTATTGTCGCTGCTCAGCGAGGAGTGGCTCCTGAACGTGCTTCCACCCATTCTGCCCATGGCCGTCGCGGTGGTCATCGTCATGGCCGGGTGGTTCGTCGCGGCCGGCCTGATCGTCGTGTTCCTGAACATGAGGGTCAAG
This sequence comes from Deltaproteobacteria bacterium, assembly GCA_019310245.1. Taxonomy (GTDB): domain Bacteria; phylum Myxococcota_A; class Polyangia; order DRWM01; family DRWM01; genus JAFDER01. The sequence continues at coordinate 2,451 of JAFDER010000044.1, read as the reverse complement.
AAGCTCGAGCGGGAGCACACCGAGGAGGCGGGTCAGAAGAACGAGGGCGCCTTCCTCATGTATGCGCTCAGCGTGCTGTTCTATCCGGCGGCGTTCCTCGTTGGCGGGTACTTCATGATCAAGCCCGCCACGGTGCGCATGGGGCGCACGTGCGTCGTCCTGGGCCTGGTGGACATCTCGGCGATCGTCGTCCTGACGTGCGTGGGGATGCTCGTGCTGGCCGTCCTCGCCCCGGACCTTCTGCCCTGATGCCACGGGAGGAACCATGAGCTCATCGAGGATCAACCGCTTCAACAAGGAGAGGGACGCCCTCAACGAGGTCGTCATGAAGTACGCGGGCAAGACCACGAAGAAGTTCTACAACCTCGACATGCACGCGTACGAGGACGGCGCCCTGCCGGGAAAGACCAAGGAGATGCTCGGGCTCGTGGCCTCGTTCGTGCTCAGGTGCGACGACTGCATCCTCTACCATCTGGGCAGGTGCCGCGAGCTGGGGGTCTCGGACGAGGAGGTGGCCGAGGCGCTCGAGGTGGGCCTTCTCGTGGGCGGCTCCATCACGATCCCGCACCTGCGCAGGGCGCTCATGGCCTGGGACGAGATGGCGTAGGGCTCAGCACTCGCAGTCCGAGGCGATGCAGGTCAGCGTCACGTCGAGGTCGTAGTCTCCCTCGTCGTCGAAGGCCGTCGTGCCGTCCACGACGATGATGTACCAGCCGTCGTGCGGTGCCGTGAAGTGCTCGGTGTGACTCGTGATGTAGTCCTCGCAGAACACGCGCGTCGTGCAGGCCGTGTCCGTGCAGCCCGAGTTCTGGAAGATCTTGAGCGTGAGGTCCCACGAGGTCTCCACGCAGCCCCAGTCCGCGTAGACCTCCACGTCCATGGACTCGCCCGCCCGCATGTAGATGCGGTAGCTGTGGTCGGCGCCCGCGTCCCAGCACGAGCCGCTGGAGTCGAACCTGTTCGATGCGTAGCAGGTATCGTCCGAGATGGAGACGCCGCCGCCCGTGCCCGCCGCGGTCCTTCCGATGATCCGCGCCCCGGAGCATCCGCGCCGGTCCTGGCTGCCGGTCGTGCAGGACTCGATGGGCGGGGGACAGCCCGGATCCTCGCACTCGTGGTCCCCGTTGCAGAACTCCGCTCCAGTGCAGTCCGTGTCGCTCCGGCATTCCACGCACGTGTCCGTCAGGCACCAGTCGGGGCATGCGGTGTCCATGAAGGGCGCGTCGCAGGCCGCGGCGAGAGCGTCGCACGTGCCTCCTCCCGAGTACTGCCTGAGCGTCGTGTCGTCGACGCAGCCGTCGTCGGGCGTCTCGGCGCAGTCCACGTCCGTGTGCGGGTACGAGCAGGTGCCGTCGACGCACGTGCCCGCGCCCTCGTAGTCGCGCAGCGTGGTCGAGTCCACGCAGTGGTCCCCGGGCGGATCCGTGCAGTCCACGTCCGTGCACGGGCTGCTCACGCACGCGCCGTCCACGCAGCCGTGCGCGCACTCCGTCAGCCGGTAGCCGTAGACACAGGTCCCGTCGATGCAGTCGCCGGTCGAGTCGTACACCCGCATGTGCACCGCGTCCTCGCACTCGTTGAGAGGCGGGGATGTGCACGTGCCGTCCACGCACGGGCCTGCCTCCACCACGGGGTCCGTCGCGTCGGTCGTGCCGTCGGGCCCCGCGTCCGCCCACGCGTCGGGCAGGTCCTCGGGCTCCACGCGAGCGCAGGCCGAGCAAGCGAGCACGAGAAGACCGATCCACCATGAGGCGCGATCAGGCATCACACCACCTTGATTACAGCACATCCGCCCGTTCCGGCAAGTGCCATGGCTACAATGATACTGTATCGGGCGCGATGGCCTACTTGTACAGGTCGTCGGCCTTGGGGATCTTGATCTTCTTCTTCTCGGGGCCGTAGAGGTCGTCCGCGCTCGGGATCTTGATGCGGATGGGCTTCTTGCCTCCCTTGCCCTTCACGGATTTCTCCCCGGACTCCTCGGCGGCGGGCTCCACGGGGGGGCCGAGCGCGAAGACGAGCTTCTCGGCCGCCTTCTGCGGGTGGAGCGTCACCTCCCTCTCCTGCGTCGCGTACCCTTCCATGACGACCTGCACCTGGTGCTTCTCGCCATCCGCGCGGACCTGCGAGGCATGGGGGAGCTTTCCGAAGTAGTGGCCGTCCAGGAAGATGGAGGCGCCCTCAGGAGTTCCGGCGATCTCGAGCCTCACGATCGCCTGCTCGCCGGCCTTCTCCGTTTCCCCGGCCTTTTCCTGCTCCACGGGTGCGGAGGCCGGCGCCTTCGGCTCGACGGTCCGGGGAGTCTCCTTCCTCCGGTCTGCGCCCCGTGAGGCGAGGAGGATGATGGCGAGCGCGCCGGCGACCAGGATGGACATCGAGACGATGAGGGGCAGGCGGCTCGGCCGCGCCGGCTCCTGCCTCGAAGTGAAGGTCAACGTCTTCGGCGTCTCC
>JAFDER010000043.1 GCA_019310245.1 Deltaproteobacteria bacterium | reverse complement strand
ATCGAGTTGACTGGCGTCAGGCGGGTTGCTATCAATCCCCACTCCAGACAGAGGAGATGACACGTGTCCATAGAACCCAGGGATGACTAGACGAAGAAGGACTCCGCGGTCATGGTGATGGTCAAGCAGCACCTGCCCGTGGTCGTGGTGGCGCTGCTGTGCATCTGGGGGTACGTGGACCTCAAGGCCGAGATCGCCGGGCTGGCGAGCCCAGATGAGGCAGAGGCGGTGGAGCCGGTTCCCGAGGCAGAGACGCCCGAGGTTCCTGCCGGGACGGCGCCCGCTCCCCCTGTCGTCGAGGAGCAGCCCGCCCCCGAGCCCAAGGTGGACTGGGAGTGCACGGGATCCATCGAGCACGAGAAGGTGATCGAGACCGTGGGCAAATACGGTCAGGGGGTGTTCGACTGCTACAAGGCTGCACTGAAGACGGACCCGGAGCTCAGCGGCACGCTGGCCATCGAGATGAACGTGGATGCAGACGGGGTCGTGCGCGAGGCCAGGGTCAAGGGCAAGCTGAAGGAGCCGGCCCTTCTCGGCTGCGTCGGCGACAACGTGTACACGTGGCAGTTCCCCTCTCCCGTAGAAGGCGACTGCGCGGTCGTGTCGGTTCCCTTCCTGCTCAAGCCCGAGGATCACCTCGAGGGTGCGCCCCCCATGGCCGCACAGCCTCCTGCGGGGCAGCCCACGCCCTGAAATAAGAGGCACTCCCGCGGTGTTGTGATTCACGTGGTGCCTGCCATGCCGAGGCTAGCTGCAGCTATCTGCGCAATCGCCGCCGTGATCTGCGCCGTTCCTCCAGGAACGGCCCTGGCCTCCGGCCCCTGCAAGACCGACCCCGAGAAGGACTCACGCCCGCTCTTCGACGGCATCGTGCTGCACGAGGAGTCGTGCGAGAAGCCGCTCTACCACGCCTTCGTCATCGAGATGGACCTGCACACGCCCGGCTACCGGTTCCTCGTCACGCCCTACAACGAGAAGCTGAGCAAGACGAGCGAGTTCGCGGCCCTTCACGACGCGATCATCGCCGTGAACGGTGGGTTCTGGGGCTCGAGCTGGGGCGGGTTCACGATGTCGGACGGCAAGACGTGGCCCGTGGAGTCGGCGGACGACGCCGTGAGCACCGTCGTCGGGTTCGGAAAGCGGACCAAGAAGGGCAGGCTCAGGGTGGGCATCCGGCCGGCCGAGGAGATCCTCGAGGCCCCATTGCCGTGGATGCGCGAGGCATTGTTCGCGAACGCCGTCTTGCTCGAGAAGGGCAAGGTGGTGGAGCACCAGATCGAGGGGCCCGTGTTCAAGAACCGCAACCCTCGTACGGCGGTCGGGCTCACGAAGGACAAGGGCACTCTCCTCATCGCGGTGGTCGATGGACGGCAGGACGACTGGAGCAAGGGCATGAAGATGACCCGGCTGGCGAAGCTTCTGAAGTCATATGGCGCCTGGCGAGCCGCGAACCTGGACGGCGGGTCATCGTCGACGATGGTCATTCCGTCGCTCGGCGGGATCGTCAACCGGCCGAGCTTCAAGAAGGGCCCCGAGCGCGTGGTCGCGAACCACCTGGGCATCCTGCGCACGACAGAAGTTGGCCCGATGAGTGCACTACTGAGGCTTTTCGAGCCTCTCGGCATGCTCGTTTCTGTCATTCATGGAATTCCTGGGCACATGGTCGTCTGGAAAACGCTCTGCACATCAATTTCACCTTGATCTGAACGTACATCTCCTTATATTGCTCCAAATTCATGACCCCACCCTGTGGGGATCTTGCAGAATCCGAGAGTCACTTTGACTCACCAAGGAGGCATTGAATGAATCTGAGACACTCAAGGGCCCTCCTCACGCTCTTCCTGACACTCGGGCTGGCGACAGCCTGGGGTTGTGGTGGCGGAGGAGGCTACAACCCGGATCTCGACGCGTTGACCGACGGTGGCGACGACGACGTGATCGGAGACGTCCTCACCGACGGTGACGACGATGCTCCGGCGGACGCTCCACTGGACGGAGAGGACGTGCCCGGGGACACTCCCGGCGACACGCCGACCGACGTCGAGGACGACGACGGCGGCGGCCCGGGCAGGACCTACCTGCCGTTCGAGGCAATAACCTCGGGCGGCGCGAAGGCGTCCTCGACCAACTACGAGCTCGAGCTCTTCATCGCGCCGGTCATGCCGGTGGGGACGGGGGCGAGCACGAACTACAACCTCAAGCTCGGTCCCGCGGGAATCCGGGGTAACTAGGAGAAATGAAAATGAAAAAGGCAATACCGGTCATCACAATCCTCGGCTTCCTCATGGCGGCGCACACGGCCCAGGCCGCGGCGCCGCAGCTGGTCCCCGTGCAGGGCGTGCTCACCGACACGGCTGGCGCTCCCATCGACACGTCCGTCACGGCGGTCTTCTCCATCTACACCTCAGAGGTGGGCGGCACGGCCCTCTGGACCGAGACGCAGAGCGTGCTCGTCGAGGACGGCCTGTTCACGGCCTACCTCGGCGACGTGACCGCGCTCGACCTCGTCACGTTCCGTGACAACGGCGACCTGTGGCTGGGCATCCAGATCGGCTCCGACGCGGAGATGAGCAGGATGTACCTCGGCTCCGGCCCCTTCGCGGGCTACGCCGAGTACTGCGGCAACATCCCCTCGATCGATTTCGGTGACCTGACCGGAACCGTGGACCCGGCCGACCTTCCGACCGGTCTCGTCACCGGTCCCCTCGCGTGCACGGGCACGGAGAAGGTCTCGGGCGTCGACTCCTCGGGCGCTCTCGTCTGCGCTGCCGACGAGGACACCGACACCGACACCACCTACACGGCTGGATCGGGCCTGGTCCTGACGGGCACGACCTTCACCCTGGACATGACCGGCATCCAGGCCCGCGTCACGGGTGTCTGCGCGGCCGGCAGCTCCATCCGTCAGATCAACACCGACGGGTCGGTCATCTGCGAGCCCGACGACGTGGGCGGCACATACACCGCCGGCTCGGGGCTGACCCTGACCGGCACGACGTTTGCAGTCGGCACGGGAGCCATCACCGCGACGCATCTTGCTGCCAACTCCGTCGGAAGCTCCGAGGTCATCAACGAGAGCCTGACCTCCGATGACCTCGGGCCCGGTTCCGTCGGCTCGACCGAGATCTTCGGCGCGACCCAGTACGGTCGTCTCCACCACGGCAACACGGCACAGTGCGGTTCGGCCAGCGGCTGGGCGCCCGGTGGTACGTCGACGGTCCAGGGCCTCTTCCTCGAGAACTGCAACGGCGAGGGAGCGGGCCTGTACATGGACGGCAACAGGATGGTCGCGTGGGCAGCCGACTCCCCCCTCTTCGCCTTGTACGACGAGGACATGCTCAGCGGGGCAACCACCACCACCAATCCCCTGTGGATGTTCACCAATACTAGCTTGGTAGGCCAGAACTCGAGCGGGACCGACTTCCTCACGGTCAGCACCACGGGTCTTACCCATACCGGCGACCTGACCGCCGGCGATGACGCGATCATCGGTGACGATGCGATCATCTCCGGTGACCTGCGTGCCAACGTCCCGTACGCCGGAATCAGCTACGGCTCCATGACAACCGGGTCGAGCAGCAACTACGTCTTCCCTGCCGGGGCGACGTTCACACCCACCTACAATGGCGTCTGCCTCGTCACCGCGATGGGTACGATCTACCGGGGGACCACCTCCTCCTCTGGCCCATACTTCAGGACCGCGCGTCGCGTGGGGACCGCGGCGGCCACAAACGATAACCAGTTCGGTACCTACTTCGAGTCCGGCACTGCCAATCAATACGCGACGATAACCAGACCGCAAGTCTGGACGGTCACGGCCGGGACGTCACACCAGTTCGGCTGCTACGCAAGCGGCACGAGCACGAGCGGCTGGACCAGCCGGACCTTTTACTGCCATATCACTCGCTTCTGCATATACCGTCCCTAGTCCTGTGCAGGAATAAGCTGCTGTTATCCGGCGTATTTCCTCCTCCGTACAATTGCCTTGACGCCTATCGCACCCGAAGTGTATCGGGTAGAAGCTAACCCAGTTCGAACAGAGAACGAGGGAACATGTCATCGGAGCAGAGCGAGAGAGACAGGCTGATCATCGCACTTCGCCGCGATCTGCCCCTGCTGGTCCTGGCCGGTCTCGGGCTGTGGGGATTTCTCGACCTGCGGTGCAGGATCGACCGCTCCGCGGAACGCCCGGTGGCTGGTGGCGAGGTCGAGCCGGCAGCCGGGAAGACCGACGAGGTCGCAGAGGACGAGCCTCCTGTCCAGCCCCAGGTGCAACCGTCGGTGGCTCCCGAGCCGGACTCCAGCTGGGGCTGCGCCGGAAAGGTTTCGACCGAGGCTCTGGCTAAGACCCTGCGCGAGCACGGCGGATCGGTGGTCGAGTGCTACCGTGGCTTGCTCTCCGTGCTGCCGGGAGCCGAGGGAACCTACTTCATCACCATGCAGGTCGGCGCAGATGGCTCGGTCATGGATGCCCGCGTGGGCGGAACTCTCAGGGACGGGCAGCTCGACGAGTGCGTATTCAGGGCCCTGTCCGCGTGGAAGTTCACGCCGTTCGAGGGAGGCGGATGCGCCGTTGCCACCGTGCCGTACGTCCTCAACCCCGAGAACGCGTTCAACTGATCTGCCTGCCCACGTCTGTCCCGAACTGCGTTTCAATCAGGTTCCTGGAGCCTCTCGGGAAGCTGGCTAGCCTCCTGCTTCCCCGAGCATGCCGAGGCTGATGTCCCAGAGGCGTCGGGAGACTGCAGGGTCTTTCGAGACGCGGGGCGTGCGCTCCTTGCATGACTTGAAGTAGCGGCCGGAGACGTTCTCGAGGTCCGGGGACGAGGCGAGGTGGAGTGCGGTGCGCGCGGCCTTCTCGGCGCTCGGGAACGTGAGCTTCATCACGACCTTGAGGATCGAGCGCGCGATGCCGGGGTTGTTCTGGCCGATGTTCGAGGTGACGGGGCCGGGGTCGCAGGCGTTCGCGGTCACGAGCGAGCCCTCAAGTCTGCGGGCGAGCTCCAGGGTGAAGTGCACGATGCAGAGCTTGGACAGGCCGTAGGCGCGCATCACGCCGTAGCCCGAGCGCAGCTCCAGGTCGTCGAGATCGAGCGTGACGGTCCTGTGCGTGTCCGAGGAGACGTTGATGATGCGGGCGCGGCCACTCTCGGCCATGCGATCGAGAAGACGCCGGGTGAGCTGGAAGTGCGCGAGGTAGTTCACGCCGAAGGTCATCTCGATGCCGTCCGCCGTCTCCTGCCTCTTGCGGCACACGAGCCCGGCGTTGTTGACGAGCACGTGCAGCGGCCTGTCCCAGGACAGGAACGTGTCGGCCATCAGGTCCACGTCCTTGCGGGAGGCGAGATCCGCGATGAGGATCTCCGGCAGCCGGCCGGTCAGGGTCTCGATCTCGGCCCGGGTCTCGAAGAGCCTCTCCTCGCTCCTGCCGTGAAGGACCACGTTCGCGCCGAGGCGCGCCAGGCCCTGGGCCACCGCGCGTCCGTGCCCCGAGGTGGCGCCCGTGACGAGGCACGTCCTACCTGTGAGATCCGTCACGCGCCGTCCTCGACCGGGATGTGGAACCGCGCGCGGTAGCGCGAGAACCTCTCCTCCTCGGTCTCGCGGTCGAGGCCGAAGTGCTCGAGGCCGTAGCGGTGCTTGCCGTGCTTGTGCTTGGGGTTCTCGCGCATGTAGGCGTGCATGCGCGCCTCGGTTCCGGCGCCGAGGGACCGGCCCAGGAACGCGTAGATGCGGCGGACCTGCTCGATGGGATCGGAGACGAGGTCAACGTACTGCACGTCGATGAAGCGGTCTGCACCCACGCGCTCGCGCGTCGCCATGGCGCGCTCGACGAGTCTCGCGCGCTTGGCGGACCAGTGGCGCGCCACCTCGTGCGGGTCAACCTCGTCGCTGAAGATGTGCTGGGCGTGAGTGAGCATGGAGCAGTAGGAGGCGAGCGAGACCACGGGGTCGCGGTGGACCTGGATGATGCGGGCGTCCGGGAAGACGTCCAGGAGCACGTCGAGGTGCTCGAGGTGGTGCGGGCTCTTGAGCAGCCAGCGCTCCGCGCTCCTCTGCCACAGGAGCAGCTTCAGGATCTTCTCGAGATAGCGGTAGGCCCGCTCGTTGTCACCCTCCTCCTCGAGCCACCTGGAGTAGGCGGGAACCCGCATCATGGCCTCGGGCACGGTCGAGAGGAACGCGAACTCGAGGAGCAGTACGTCCTCCTCGGGCGACTCCGCTTCGATGGGGTGGATGGCGGAGAAGTCGGGCGAGAGGTAGCCGACGCTCCTCTGCGCGAAGCGCGCGGCCCGGATGCGGGGATCCTTGCGCAGGTTCGTGGTGCCGGGCCAGGGGGCGGGGTTCACGGCCTCCCACGAGGCGAGGACCCTGAAGGACGGATCCTCGGCGAGCAGCCTGTGCAGGAGGGTCGTGCCCGTGCGCTGCAGGCCCGTGAGCACCACGGGGTCCTGCATGTCCGCGGCCAGGATCCCGGGGTGACGCGTGATCGCGTCCTCCATCCTGAGCCTGTTCGAGAGGATCCTGACGAGGTTGTGCCGCGCCATGATCCGGCCCGCGGGGTGCAGCCGCGCCTCGTCCTGCATGGAGGCGAGGAGCACCTTGAGAGGCTTGCGGAACCTGAGGTCGCCAAAATCCCACAGCCCCGTTTTTCTGCAGGCCGCGGAGAGGAGGGACGTCTCCAGGAGATCCGCTCCGGGCAGCCCGGCGCGCAGTCCGAGCCTGCAGGCGGCGTTGATGAGCCTGACGGGCAGGGGCCTGTGCGGCCGCGTGTACTCGAGCGATGTCTCGCCTGGGCCCTTCGACAAGCTCAGGGCCACGGGAAGGCTCAGGGCCACGGGGGGAGCTCCGAGAGCTTGACGACCCTCGTCTGCGGCTGGGGATGGGACTTTGCCCTCACCCAGCGAAAGCACATGGTGCCGAACGCGTGGCCGGCCGTGTCCAGCCAGTTGGGCACGCCCGGGTCCTCGTGCGTCACGACGATCCGGACCGAGCCTCCCTTGCCGTAGACGGCGTCGTGCTTGTTGATGCAGATGCGGTGGTGGACGTAGTCGAGCGACTCCATCCAGTGGTTGTTCAGCTGGAAGTTCCAGTAGTCGCACTCGGGCGGCGTCGCCTCGACGACGAGCGCCTCGTCCGGCGCGAGCTTCCAGTACGAGTGGTAGTAGCAGATGTTCGGGTCGCCGTGCGCGGCGAGCGAGGTCGACTGGTCGAACTCGGGCAGGGTGTTCACGTGCGCGCGGAAGCCGTCGGCCCAGGTGGAGAAGATCATGGCCACGCCGCCCACGAGCCTCCCCGCGGTGCCGAGCGCCTCGTCCAGCCCCTCGGGCGTGAGAGGGGTGGGGCCCCTCGCCGCGCCGATGCGCTCGATCGTGAGATCCGCGATGGTCTCGCTCTGCCTGTCGAGGAACATCTGCCTCACGATGAGCGACGAGGTGTCCGGCTCCATGGGCAGCCAGTTGCCGGGCTTCTTCTCGCACGAGAGGACTACCTCGAGCGAGCCGTCCTCGCCCACCTCGAGGTCCTTGCCCTCGACGTACCCGGTGGGCTCGCTCCGGCCTCCCGTGCCGTACATGCCCACGTAGGTGCCGAAACCCAGGTAGTGGATCGTGCCTCGAGTACCTCGGATCCGGTACTCGTGCTCGCCGCTGATGCGCGAGAACTGGTAGTAGTTGTCCGGGTTGTCCGCGCCCATCTTCACCGTCTCGTGCACGGGCCGGTGCAGGGTGGGCGCCAGGGGGTCGGCGTGCTCCACGAACGCCTCGAGGGCCGTGCGCGTCACGCGGCTCAGGAACCGGAACCCCTCGGCGCGTGTGAGCGGATCGTCCGGCGCGCCGTCGGCCAGGATCAGGCTCCCGGCCATCTTGATCGAGTCGCAGAACTCGTTCCAGGACGTGCCGTCCAGGATTCTCTTCTCGGCTTCGCTCGTCATGGTCACTCCATGTCGCCGGGGAAGGTAACCCCCGTCCGGTGACGCGGTCAAAGGCTATTCATCCTCGTGCGCGAATAGTGACCGGACAGAGCGGCCCACGAGGCGCGCCGCCGCGCTGCGCGTCAGGAGCCTGCCCAGCAGGAACGAGGAGAGGCGGTTCCCCCGGCCGGCGATCACGGTGGGTCTCCTGCCGAGGGCATCGAGCGCCTCGAGTACCACGTCCCCGGCCTGCATCACGCGCGGCGAGAGCAGGCCGCCGGGGCGCGGCCTCGCCGCCTCCCACGTGGGAGTGCTCGTGGGCCCCGCGCACACGGACAGCACGTCCACGCCGCACGGGCGCAGCTCCTCCCACAGCGCCTCGCCCAGCACGAGGTCGAAGGCCTTCGTGGCAGAGTACGTCGAGGTCAGGGCGGCGCCGTGCAGGCCCGCGAGGGAGGTCATGATGATCACGCCGCCGCGGCCGCGCTCGCGCATCCTCCTGCCGAACGCGTGCACGAGGCAGAGCGTGGCCCGGCAGTTCACGTCCAGGGCATTCATCTTCTCCTCGACGTCCTGGTCGAGGAACCGCCCCACGAGCGAGCGGGCGGCGCTGCAGACGAGGAGCCCGATCTCGAGCTCTCCGGTCCGCTCGTCGAGGACCTCCAGCAGGTCGGGCCTCGCAAGGTCCACGCGCGCGGTGCGGACCGTGACGCCGTGGTCGGCGGCGATCCGCCTCGCGGTCCTGTCCAGCTCCGGCCCGTCGTTCGAGAGCAGGACCAGATCCAGTCCGCGCCGCGCGAGCTCTCTCGCGAACGCCTCGCCGATTCCCTGCGACCCGCCCGTCACGAGCGCAGCGGGCCCGTACCTGCTCCTGAACGCCTCGTCCGTCACGGGCACAGACGATGGCACGAGCCGGTACCTGGCGCAATGTCGGAGCCGCTCACGGATCGTAGGGGCAGGTGTAGGGCGGGACGAGGAAGTAGACCTGGCGCGTGTCGAGGACCGTGATCTCGTCGGCGACCACGTCGATCTCGCACATGAACGTCTGAGGATCGTCGAGCTCGGGCACGGACCAGTTCTGCTTCACGTGGATGTCGAAGCACACGATGGTTCCGGGCCGGACCGCGTCGAACGTGTCGGGCGTGCCGTCGAGCGGCTCGAACCGGTCCACCACTCCCAGGCCTGAGATGCAGATTCGCGAGCCATCGGTGGGGTCGGCGAAGCCTCCCACCACGCTCGGCTCCACGTGGTCGATGAACGCGCTCACCGTGTCCACGATGTCGGACATGTCATCGCGCAGGACCGTGGTGACCTCCACTGCCACCTGATCGGCCAGGATCTCGATCGCGTCGACGACCTGGTCCCCGAGACCGGCCCCGGACGAGTCGATGTCGAAGACGAGCGGGCTGCCCGTCGAGTCCACGGATCCCGTGCCGCTGGCGATGATGACCATGTCGGCGTGGCTCGAGTACGTGCCCGCGCCGGAGTTCACGCCCACGTACTTCGCCGAGATGGCGTTGAGCGCGTCGACGGCCTGCGCGTGCGAGTATCCGGGCGTGCAAGAGGTGGTCGCCTCGGTGAAGGGCTCGTCCCCGAACTGGATGATGATGGGCAGGGCGTCGGTCCTGAAGCAGGGCCAGCCGATGTCCCCCGGCGGTGTGCAGGTCCAGGTAGAGGGCCAGATGTTGCCCCAGCTCATGAAGGGGGCCACGTCGCCCGAGGCGATGGCGTACAGGTTCTGCGTGTAGGGCTCGCGGCCGCCGCAGTTGGACCAGCCCGTGAGCGCCGTCTCCACGGCCGCCCCGTCCGGGGTCATCTCCTGCATCATGGCCATGTTGAACGAGCAGGACATGCAGTCCTCGAACCGGCCCACCCCGAACCACGCATCCGGGATCGAGGCGCGCACGCCCGGGATGACCACGGACTGGAGCGTGGAGCGCAGGTTCTCGATCTCCCCTCCCATGGATCCGCTCGAGTCGAGCGTGAAGTAGATGTCCGCCTTCTGGATGTCCGTGCCGAAGACGAGGTGATCCACCAGCGGGATGGGATCCTCGGGGGGAGACGGCGGTTCCTCGGGGTCGTTGTAGTGCATGATGAAGACGAAGTTCCCCTCGGACCTCGGGTTGGACGTCGCATCGAGCGGATCGGTGCCGGCTCCGACCTCGATGAGGTCGCTTGCGCCGTCGCCGTCCGAGTCCTCGTCGTAGGGGTCTAGCCCGTACTCCGTCTCCCACGAGTCGCTCAGGCCGTCGGCGTCCGAGTCGAGATCCCTGAAGTCGGGCGTGCCGTCGCCGTCCGTGTCCCGCGGTGGGGTGTGCGGGTCGGCGTCGCCGGCCTCGACCGCGTCGCTGATCGTGTCGCCGTCCGTGTCCAGGTCATGGCGGTCGGGCGTGCCGTCGCCGTCCACGTCCGAGTCCGCGGGAAGCTCGTCGGTGTCCGTGATCGTGTCGTTGTCCGAGTCCATGTCGTTCATGTCCGGGACACCGTCGCCGTCCGTGTCGAGCGGCGCCGAGGGGTTGCCGCCGATCTCGGTGCGATCGTCGATGCCGTCGCCGTCGTTGTCCATGTCCGCGAAGTTCATGACCCCGTCACCGTCCGTGTCGGCCATTCCCTCGTCGCCGTCCAGCATGCCGTTACCGTCGCTGTCCTGATCGCGGAAGTCGGGCGTGCCGTCCCCGTCGGTGTCCGTGGGTCCGGTGCCCAGGTCGGAGTCGCCCGCCTCGTATGAGTCGGGAACGCCGTCGTCGTCCGAGTCGTGGTCCTCGAAGTCCGGGATGGTGTCCCCGTCCGTGTCCACGCCCTCGCCCCGGCCCTCGTCCTCGTCGCTGATGGTATCGCCGTCCGCGTCACCGGGGTCGTCGGCGTCGGACTCCCCGTCCGGGGTGAACCGCCTCGATGTGTGGCACGAGGCCAGGAGCAGGCACATCAGGACCGTCAGTGTCGCCCTCATCGCGTCCTCCTCTTGCTCGTACTATTATACATCGGATCCCAGGGCATCAAAACCGGCGTGTTGACCGCGTCCTCGACGGCTGAATAGAGTCACTCCTGGAAGGGAAGGGAGCCCATGAGACGCACCTCCACCATCGTGCTCGCGGCTGTCCTCGCCGCGACCTGCAAGGGCAAGCAGGAGCCTGCCGCGGTGGAGCCCGAGGCCGCCGGGGAGGTGGACGAGACGACCGGAGACGAGATGCAGGAGCCCGCGCCGGAGCCCGAGCGCGAGGGACCGCTGCTCGGCAGGGAGAAGATCCGCACCGCCGGGAGCGACGCGGCGCGCAAGCTCAACATGAAGGGCCTGCTGATGCTCCGCAAGGACCTGGCCGAGAGGGCGGGCGGCAAGTTCGAGGAGGCGCTCGCGGAGGATCCGGGGCATGCGGCCGCGGCCTACAACCTCGCGTGCACGCTCTCGAGGCAGGGCGAGCTCGAGCGGGCGGCAAAGATGCTCGAGAAGGCCATGCGGGGGGCGTTCCCGCGCTTCGGGCACAAGATCGACGACGACAGGGATCTCGAGCCGCTCAGGGCCAGCCCACACTGGGACGGCGTGCAGGAGTCGAGGACGCAGATCGCCGGCGCCTGGAGGGATGTGCTCGCCTCGCCGGGCACGTTCCTCCTCATCTCGGAGCCCATGGAGCTCACCGATCCCTACGGGGACGTCATCAGAGAGGAGGACGACCAGAGGGGCAACGCCTGGTTCCATCACACCGCCAGCGGCAGGTTCCTGCCCCTCGGGAGCGGCAGGACCGCGGCCGGCTTCGTCCTCGACCGCGAGGGCAGGGTCATCCACGTCCTGAGGTGGAACAAGCAGATCGCCGAGATGGACACCATCCCCGCGCAGTACACGCACATCTCGGTCGTCAGCGTGGACCTCGAGGACCTCTCGAGCACGAAGATCGTTGTGCCCGGCTCGGCCACCGGGCTCGTCCTGTACGTGCACGAGGGCAAGACGGTCCTCAGGCGCGCCTCGTACAAGGAGGCCACGGCCAGGGAGTTCTGGATCTCGAGCGAGATCCAGGCCGGCGAGCTGGAGCAGGTGGGGAAGGTCTCCACCGAGCCGACGCCCATTGACCTCTCGGACGGGGAGTGGAAGGGAGGCGACGCCTACTGCGCGTCCAGGATCGGCGAGGAGATCCCGACGAAGAGCTACCTGTTCCTCGACACCTTCTGCGGCGCTGCATTTCCAGGGCCAGGGACGGAGTGGGAGGGGAGCGGCGGCGTGGGCAAGGACGAGGTCATCCAGGCCGGCGCGCTCTGATCTGCCCGAGCGCCTTCCCGTCCAGGGCGGAGGCCACCGCAGATCTCGCGTGTGCCCAGGGGACCCAGTCCGCCGAGTCCAGGCCGAGCGCCTCGGCCAGCCGCGCCCTGGCGGGCGCCCGTCCCCCGATGTCCAGGACGAGGACTCTCGCCGCGATGCGGTGATGCGTGATCGTGTGCTTGAAGGGGCGGCCGGGGCGCTCGGGCTCGACGGCCGCGAGCGAGGCGATGCGCTCGAGCATCTTCTTCTCCGCTTTCGTATCGATGAGTGCGAAGCCCACGGTGGAGGCGAGGAAGCCCTCCCGCCTCGTGCCCACCAGGACGCGTCCGCTCGCCGGGTGGCGAACGACGACCACCGTGACGGCCCGGTCCACGGGCCTGCGCCTTGGCCGGGGAGGCGGGCACCGGTCCACGACCCCCCTCGCGAGGGCGAGGCAGGAGGTCCTGACGGGGCACGCGCCGCAGGTCGGCCCCTTCTTCGCGCAGATCTCCTGGCCAAGCTCCATGACGGCCTGGTTGAGATCTCCCGGCGACGAGGTCCGCTCCATCAGCTCTCCGGCGAACCGCTCGATGCGGCGCCTGCCCCCGCCGTCCCAGACTCCCTCCTCGAGGGAGAGCAGGCGGCTCGCGA
The DNA here is from genome assembly GCA_019310245.1 of Deltaproteobacteria bacterium. Classification (GTDB taxonomy): domain Bacteria; phylum Myxococcota_A; class Polyangia; order DRWM01; family DRWM01; genus JAFDER01. The sequence goes on along the minus strand of JAFDER010000043.1, from coordinate 2,510 downwards.
CGCGCACCACGTTGCCGTCCACCGCCGCCTCTCGCGCGCCGAAGCACACGGAGGCGATCATGGCGGCCGTGTAGGGCCCGCACCCCGGGATCGCGAGCCATCCCTCGTAGGTCTCCGGCAGGAGGCCGGACCGCTCGCGCACGACGAGCTGCGCACCTTTTCTCAGGTTGCGGGCTCGCGCGTAGTAGCCCAGCCCGGCCCACAGCCTCCCGAGCCTGGCCTCGCGGCAACCGGCGAGCGCCCGAACGTCCGGGAGCTCCTGCACGAACCGCTCGAAGCGCGGCACGACCACGCCGAGCGTGGTCTGCTGGCTCATCACCTCGCCCACCCACACACGGTAGGGCGCCGGATCGTCGCGCCAGGGCAGGGGCTTGCGCGTCCTGCGGTACCACCGGAGGAGATTCCGGCCGACGCTTCTCCCCGATGTCCTCCTCGTGCCCATGAACTGCGTGCTGTTGTCTCCGAAGGAAAGCATTGTATATATAAGGGGCCCCGGGAGGTAGGGGATGAAGCCAGCTTCTCCGGTCCTGCTCGCCATGCTCCTCGCCGCCGGATGCGGCGGGACGATCGCCTCTGGCGCGGACCCGGGCGAGGATGCGGCAGACGAGCCGCAGATCGACGCGCTCGATGAGGCGATCGATGACGCGGCTCCCGAGCCCCACGAGGACGCCGCGCTTGACGGTCCGGATGCCGCGGGCGATTGCACGGAGCTCGTCTGGTACCAGGACGTGGACCACGACGGCTTCGGCACGAACGAGATGACCCACACGGGGTGCGAGCCTCCACCCGGGTACGTGGACGTGGGCGGGGACTGCGACGATGACGACTGGGACGTGTATCCTGGACAGCCCGACTACTTCACCGAGCCATACGGCGAGGGGAGCTTCGACTACAACTGTGACGGGTACGAGGAGGCGCGGTCCTACGACCTGCACTCCTGCTCGATCTTCAACTGCATCGAGGGAGAGGGCTGGAACGAGCCGGCCGCCCCCGCGTGTGGAGAGAGCGGCGCATGGGTGCACTGCTCTCAATGGGGCCCCGTGTGCAACTACGAGCCGAGCCGCCGGACGCAGGCGTGCCGGTGAAACCTGAGCGAAGGGAGATGTGGTGATGACAGGGACAATGGCGAGAGTCGTGATCGTGACGGCCTGCATGGCGGGGCTCGTGCTCGCCGGGTGTGGGAGCAAGGACAAGACCGCGGACGCGGACGCGACGGACGTCGTCGAGGAGGACACCGCGATCGACGGGACGGTGGACGCGGAGCCCGACGCGGAGCCCGATGCGGAGCCCGACGTGTTGCCCGACCCCGACCCGGACATCGAGGAGGACGCCGCACCCGATGCCGAGGAGGACGCGGAGACGGACGCCTCGGAGGATCCCCCCGAGGACTGGCCCACCGACATTCCTGCCGACTGGCCGGCCGATACCTCGAGCGCCTGCGCTGCAGCGGGCGGCTTCTGTACGGCCGTCAGGTGGGAGATCTGCCCGGCCGGCTACGAGCCCATCGATCCCAGCCCACACAGGGGCTGCGGCGGAGGCAGTGGCATCGCGGGCTGGTGCTGCGTGGTGGCGCCTTACAGCACCTGCTCGGCCTTCAGCGGTGGCAACTGTGTGCCCGGCACGACCTGCACCGGGTGCTGGGGACCCGTCACAGGCTACACGTGCGAGTCCGGCAGGGTGTGCTGCGAGGACATCTGCGACTAACACTTCACATCGAGAGGTGATCTATGACGAGGATCTTCACGATACTGATTGCTGTCGCCTTCGTGATCGGCTGCGGCGGCGGGGGCTCGGACGACAACGACGCCACGGACGTCCAGCAGGAGGATACTGCCGCGGACCATGTCACGGAGCCCGCTGACGACCCCGGCCCGGACGCTGAGCCGGACGGAACGCCCGATGCCGCACCGGACCCCACGGATGATCCGCCCGAGGAGTGGCCCACGGATCTACCGGCGGACTGGCCGGTGGACACGTCCTCAGCCTGCGGGGATGCCGGAGGCTTCTGCACGGCCGAGCGCTGGGACATGTGCCCGGTTGGCTACGAGCCCACCGCGCCCGACATGATCCGCGGCTGCGGCGGCATGTGCTGCGTGCCGGCGCCGTACTCAACCTGCTCGGAGACCTCTATCGCGAACTGCATCGAGGGCGACTCGTGCACGGGTTGCTGGGGAGACCCCGATGGCACGTTCGAGTGCGAGGAGGGTCGCATCTGCTGCGCCTACTATTGCGAGTAGAATTCCTCTGCTAAGTGTCACGTGTGGGGGTCTGACCCCATTCTCGGATTCAGAGAAAGTAGTTACGGAAGCTGATGTTCGGTCACGCGAGGAGTGGCGTTCACGCTCAGGGGAGCGTGCGGGGTCGAGAGCGCCCTAAAGTTCTTCCGGGCGCTCGAGGCCCCGGACGTTTCCCGTGTGGCAGGTGGTCACGGCATGTAGAGACTGGATTTCAGCAGGAGTCGCCTTCGACGCAGCACACGTGGCTGCCGCCGCAGGCAAGGCCGGTCGTGT
>JAFDER010000293.1 GCA_019310245.1 Deltaproteobacteria bacterium | reverse complement strand
AAATCCCTCTGGTCGTCCTTCGGGCGGGACCGGCGCATCTGCGGTGTTACTGCTCCTCGAAATACCGCCGGTATTCCTCGTCGCAAAGCCTTGCATCTGCGCCAGTCGCGCTCCGAGATACTCGGTCGGTGTTTGTGAGATGGCTTCTTGACACACATACCCCCGGGGGGTATAAGCGGATCGTGGGCCACGATCACGACCATGACCATGACCACGGCAGGGGTGCGGGCAGGCTCGCACTGGGAGGCGCGTTCGTGATCACTGCCGCGTTTCTCGTGGTCGAGGTGGTGGGAGGCTACATCTCGGGCAGTCTCGCTCTGCTCGCGGACGCGGGCCACATGCTCGGCGACGCCGCGGCGCTGGGCATGAGCCTGTGGGCATCGAGCCTCGCGCTCAGGCCGCCGGACAAGGAAAAGAGCTTCGGGTACCGCAGGGCCGAGGTGCTCGCCGCGTTCATCAACGCGCTGGCCCTCTTGCTCATCGCCGGCATGATCCTGCGGGAGATCCCCGAGCGATTCGACCCTGAGCACGAGATCCTCACGACGCCCATGATGATCGTGGCCGCCCTCGGGCTGGTGGCGAACCTCGTCTCGGGCGCCATCCTGCTGCGGGCCGCGCGACACTCCATCAACGCAAGGGGAGCCTTCCTGCACGTGCTCGCCGACTCGCTCGGTTCGGTTGCGGTCCTCATGGCCGGCGCGATCATCATGCTCACGGGATGGACGCTGGCCGATCCCGTCGCGAGCCTCGTGATCGCGGCGCTCATCACGTGGGGAGCGATCAGGCTCTTGCGGGAGACCTGGCACATCCTGATGGAGGGCACGCCTCCGGGAGTGGACCGGGAGTCCATCAAGCAGGCATTCATGAAGCTGGACGGCGTTCTGGGGGTCCACTCGATCCATGTCTGGTCCATCACGCCGGGCTCGCACGCGCTGACGGCCCATCTCGTGACGCGCGATGGCGAGGACCCGGACGCCGTCCTGAGAGCCGCGCGGGGGATCCTGCCCGAGGGCCTGAACGTGGAGCACGTGACGGTGCAGATCGAGCCGTGCAACGGGGTCGAGATCCCGAACTGCCCGCTGGGATGCGGAGCGAGGTGTCAGTTCGATGAAGAAGAGGACACGCACGAGCACGGCAAGGCACGCTGACCTCGGCCCGAGGCTGAGGCGCGTGGAGGGCCAGATCCGGGGCATCACGCGCATGGTGCAGGAGGACAAGCCCTGCCGGGACATCCTCATCCAGGTCAGTGCGGCCCGGGAGGCCCTCAGAAAGGCGGCCCACCTGCTCGTGGAGGATCACCTCAAGCGCTGCGTGAACTCGCCCAAGGCTGCAGCGGAGATGCTCGAGCTTCTCAACGCCCTCAAATCGTAGGCGGATTCCAGGAATCCCGCTTGACATTCCCCCTCCCCTCCCATATATACGACCACCTGTTTTGACGGGTGGAGTGTAACCATGTCTGGCGTCCTTCCGCAGGTAGAAGAGATCGAGAAAGCCCAGCACAGGGCGGTGCCGCTGACGGAGTTCCGCACCGGCGACACGGTGCGCGTCCACTACCAGATCGTCGAGGGCGAGAAGGCGCGCGTCCAGGTCTTCCAGGGCGTCGTGATCCGCATGAAGGGCAAGAAGGGCCACTCGAGGGCCACGTTCACGGTGCGCAAGGTGTCCTACAACATCGGCGTCGAGCGCACGTTCCTCTACAACTCTCCCCGTCTCGTGCAGATCGATGTCCTCAGCCCCGGCAAGGTGCGCCAGAGCAGGCTGTACTACATGCGGGGCCGCCGCGGAAAGTCTGCACGCATCGCGGAGCGCCAGACGTTCAGGCCCAACACCGCATCGAAGGCGCCCGCCGCTGTCGAGAAGCCCGAGGAAGAGCCCGCAGAGGACGCAGCGCAGGAGTAGCTCCGCGCCCTCCACCCCCCCCCGATCGCACAACGCGTCAGGCTCGAGGACCGGGAGGCATGCCGGTGCGCAGCATCTCGAGGTAGTCCGCGATGATGCGCTCATGGTCGAAGGCGATGGGCTCGGGCAGGTCTGCAGGGTCGACGACGCGCGCCTCGGCCGCGTCGTCGCCACCGCGGGGCGTGCCGCCGGCCGAGGCGACGTACACCGTGCTCGCCGTGTGGAACCGCGGGTCGCGGCCGGGCTCCGAGTAGACGCCGAGCAGCCGGGTGAGCTCCACTTCGAGCCCCGTCTCCTCGCGTGCCTCGCGCCTGGCCGCGTGCTCGAGGCTCTCGCCGTAGTCCACGAAACCGCCCGGAAGGGCCCATCCCGGCGGTGGATTCTTTCTCCTCACGAGCACGATCCCGCCGGGGAGCTCGATGATGACGTCGACTGTTGGGAAGGGGTTGCGGGGATCGGCCATCAAAAGGCTAGAGAGCGTCGTCGTCGCCGTCGCTCTCGAGCTTCTTGCGCATCTTCTCGAGGAGCTTCTCGATTCCGTCCTTCTCGATGATCTTGTTGAACTGACTTCTGTAGTTGCGCACGAGGCTCACGTCGTCGGTCAGGATGTCCACCACGACCCACCTGGGGCCCTTCTTCTGCATCTTGTAGACGACCTCGGTCTCCTCGTCGTGCCTGTCCTCGGCGACCACCGTGGTGATCACCTTCGCCTTCTTCTCCTCGATCTCCTCGGAGTCGTAGTTCATGATCCACTTCTCATCCTTGCGCTTGTGGACCTGCTTGATGTAGTTGCGCTGGATGAGCTCGGTCAGGAGATCCACGAACTCGTCCTGCTGCTCCGTCGAGAGCTCCTTCCAGTGCTTGCCCAGGGACGCTTTCGTCAGGAGCTTGAAGTCGAGCAGCTTGTCGACGACCTTTCGGATCTTGATGTCCTGCTTCGCCTCGGGGATCTTCTTCTTCATGATGCCGGCGATCTTGTCGTTTGCGGCCTTGAGCACCTCCATGGGGGACGACCCGCTGGGAGCCGCGATTGCCTGAGGCGCGGCGAGCGCGACGATGACCGCCAGTGCGGCAGCTGCCATGATTGGGTGCAGGATCCTCATCACCAGGTTACCTCCCGGACGGACCGGCTCCCCGGACCATTGTCCGCCTCTCACACAACTTCGACCTTCCTCCACCCCCAACTATTCAAGCTTCCCGCCAGGTCCGTCAAGTGCCGCGATATCGTCCGTTCCGGAGACGCGCCTGAGATTGGCGAGGGCCACGTTGAAGTCGTAAACCGCTTGATAATAGAGCATATACATCTCGAAGTAGGTGGTCAGCGCATCTACGAAATCCTTGATCTCGCTGAGCCCGGCGTCGAAGTTCTGGCTCTGCGCGATGATCCACCCCTTGCCGAGCTTCTTGCCCTTCTTGAGGACCTTCATGCGGTCCTTGGCCTCGATGACGTCGCCGTGCACCAGCTCCACCTCCACCGAGATGCCCCCGAGAGCCTCTTCCTGCTGGGCCTGGAGCCTGAAAAGGTCCGCCTTGGCCTTCCCGATGCGGTAGGCCGCGGGCACGATGTCGAGCGGCCACTCGAGCAGCAGGGCCACACCGCCCCCCTGCTTGTTGAACGGGTCGTTCGCAAACGGCGTCTTCTGGTCCTGCACCTTGTTGGCGTACGCGTACGTGTACTGCCCGGCGAGCACGAAGTTGGGCAGCATGGACGCCTTCTTCAGCTTCACGTTCGCCTTTCCCACCTTGATGGCGGAGCCCAGCATCTTGAGCTCGGGACGGTTCGCCATGGCCGCATCGACATACTGATCCAGCGGCCCGACGTTCGTCTGCTCGGGCTCGATGGGAACGTCGGGGGGGTCGAGGGCCGACTTGCCCGTGTAGAATCTCAGGGCCGCAAGCGACATCTTCTCGATCTTCTTCGCCTTGACGATCTCGATCTCGATCCTCACCTTGCCCGTCTGGAGCTTCTTGAGATCCGACTCGGTGTAGTTGCCCTCGTCGGCATCCAGGTCCTCCTCGACCTTGTCCAGGGCCTTGTCGAGATACTTGGTGCCTCCCTCGGTGACATGAAGGATCTCGCGGGCGATCTGCAGCGAATAGAACGCCCTGCGCACGTCGAAGGCGATCCGCTGCTTCTCCTGCTTGACCTTGTTCTCGCCCACCTTCACGCCCTGCTCGGCCATCTCCCAGTAGCTCGTGATCTTGCCGAACGTGTAGACGGGAATGCCGGCGGTGATCTCCATCTTGACCCAGATGCCCATGTCGGTGGAGATGTCGAACTCGCCTTGCGGACTGTACAGGGCGTCGCCCTTGAGCCGCGACATGGGCGTGAACATGGTGGAGAAGCCGATGTTGAAGTACGGCGCCCAGTGAGCCTCGGACAGCTGCTTGCGGTAGCTCTCGAGCTCCCACTTGGCGGCCATGATCGAGGGGTGGTTCTCCTGGGCGAGCTTGACGTAGTACTCGATGTCGAACTCTGCCGCCTTGGCCTGATCCTTCTCGTCCCCGGCCGGCTTCTTCTCGACGGCCTCCTCTCCTGCGCCGCCTCCCTCGTCCTCGGGAGCACTGGGCGCCAGCATGGGTGCGATGCCCGGAATGGACGCTGCAGCCCCGGCGACTCCCGCCAGCAGGACGGACGCACACATCCAGCTCGCCACCAGCATCCGTCCGCCCGACATGACCTCCGCGTCCCGCAAGAGCTCTCGCCCCGCTACTGCCTCATGAACGAGGCCGCGCTCGTGTCCACGTACTGACCAGGAGGCCAGTGCCTGAACCAGAGCGTCTCGAGCACCGGACCGCCCTCGTCGTCGTAATCGCCGGTCGCCTTGCCGTAGACCTTGATGAGGCTCTTGGTCTGGATCTTGTTCTTGCCCATGATGTCGGCCTCGGCCGTGGCGACCACCGTGGTCGTGCATGTCCCCGGGCTCTTCTTCGAGACCGTCACCCTGCAGGTCTTCTTGTCGAACTTGTCCTCGCACAGGTGGCGCGGCTGATGG
>JAFDER010000292.1 GCA_019310245.1 Deltaproteobacteria bacterium | reverse complement strand
GGAGACGTTCCAGTTCCTGGGCAGCTCGAAGCCGAGGAGCACGGTCAGCAGGTGGGGCTGGTCGAAGTTGAACGGGATCCACCTGTCGATCTCGGTGTTCCAGCGCTCCGACTTCGAGAGCGTGTACGCCAGCCAGCCGTAGATGAAGTGGTCCGGCTGGATCCGCAGGAGCAGCTCCAGGCCGTAGGCGCGGCCGCGGCCCTCGTTGTTGTAGCGAAGCGCCGTGAGCTGGCCGTCCCTCTCCACGTAGTCGGGTGTGGGCTCCACGAGCCTGTCGAGGGTCTTGTAGAAGAGCTGGAACGTGAGATCGAGCCAGGCCCACGGCAGGTCCTGCTCCAGGCCGACGGCGTAGTGGATGGCCCTTTGTGCGATCAGGTCCGGGTTGCCCCAGGGCTCGATCACCGTGGGCAGGGAGGGCGACTGCGTGTAGAGCCCGACTCCGGCCGAGAGCGTCGTGAGCTCGTGTGGCCGGTAGCGCAGGATGAGCCGCGGCTGCAGCTCGAAGTCCTGGATCACGGCGTGGTAGTCGACCCGGACGCCGGGCACGATGTCCACGTTCTCGTGCGGCTTGAGCTTGATCTCGGCGAAGGCGGCCAGCTCCCACATCCATTCCTGGAGGTCCATCTCACCCAGCTCGGCGCTCCCGAACGAGTCGGCCTCCGTGCCCAGCGCCGGCGCGAGGGCTGTTGCGCTGAACAGGTTCGGCTGCAGGTCGATGCCGATGGTCAGCTCGGTCCACCTGCCCAGCTCGAAGCGCAGGTCCTGCCTGTGGCTGACGATGAAGGAGTCCACGTCGAACTTGACGTTGGTGCCGATGGACCCCTCCGAGCCGATCCAGCCCAGCTGCATCGAGGCCTCGTAGGTGATGGTGGGCGAGAACGTGTGCTTCCACCTGAACTGTCCCACGTGGAACCCGCTCTCGAATCCGATGCCCGTGATGGTGGGATCGTCGCCCACGTCGCTGAACAGGAACCGGAACTTGTCGTTGGAGCCCACGTTCGAGAAGCGGATCTCGTCCCTGGGCGTCGGGCGGTACATGAAGAACAGCTGGTAGTCCCAGTAGACCGGCGCCACGGTCATGCCCACGTTGTCGATGAGCTTCCCGCCGGCCTCGATCACGGCGTCGATGTACGAGCGGCGGATGGAGGCGCCGATGTAACCCTTGTCGCCGAGGGGTCCGAAGGCCCACAGGGAGGCGTCGATCACGTCCACGTCGGCCACCACGTGCCAGCTTTCCGGTACCTCCCACTTGGGCTTGACGTTGACCATGCCGCCGGTTCCCCGGCCGTAGCGCACGGAGAAGTTGCCCGGGATGAACTCGATCTCCTTGATGAACTCCGAGTTGATGACCGATGAGAGCGCGCCGAAGTGGTAGGCGATGGGGATGGGATGGTCCTCCATGAGGATGATCGAGTCGCCGGGCGATGAGCCCCGGATGATGAGCAGGCCCATGTTCGCGGGTGCGCGGGCCATGCCGGGCAGGTTCTGCACGGACTTGAGCAGGTCGCCTCCCGTGCCGGGCATCATGAGGATCTCCTTGGTGTCGAGGGTGTGCTTGACGACCTGCTCTGTCTTCTCCTTCTCGCCCTTGACCACCGTGACGTACTCCTCTTCCTCCTCTTCCTCCTCCTCTTCCTGTTCTTCTTCCACCTCCTCGACCTCTCCCTCCTCGTCGGGAGGCTTCTTTGCGGGCTCCTTGGGTTTCTCCTTCATGAAGAAGCGGTAGCGGTACTCGATCACGGACTCGATGGGCTCGCCGTCAGCCGTTGCCGGCTCGAACCTGAACTCCCAGGCGGCGTCCACGGCCGCCTCGTCGAAGCCGCTGCCCGCGGGCGTGACCACATCCACGCTGGTCACGAAACCCTCCGCATCGATCTTGATGGCCAGGATCACGTCGGCCTTGAGCCCCTTGGCGAACGCCTCTTCCGGGTACTGCGCGGGGACGAACTCGATGAGGACGGGAGGCTCGAGGACAGGCTCCTCGTCCTGGGCCAGGGCAGGGCAGGGGAGCGCCAGGATGGCCGCGAGCACCCCGCATGCCCGGTGCGACACCGCTATGCCCTTTCGAGCTCCTGGAGGAGTTTCGAGGCCTGCTCGTGTCTGGGTTCGAGCTCCAGGGCCTTCTTGAGGTCGGCGATGCAGTCCGAGCGCCGGCCGTGCTGGTAGTGGACGATGGCCCGGAGCACGTACGGCTCAGCGAATGTGGGAACGAAGTTGATGGCCCTCTTGATCGGGATGAGCGCCGTCCCGTAGTCGCGGTTCTTGAGCGCCACCCTGGCCTCCCCGAGCAGGTAGGCGAGGATCTCGCGGCTGTCCGCCAGGCTCCTGGCCTCCGTGTGGTCAGGGTCCTTGCCCAGGATGTACTCGAGCGCCTCGGCCGCCTGGGAGTACTTGCCGGCCATCAGGAAGGCCGTGGCCAGCTTGCAGCGGATGGAGTTGTCCTCCGGCAGGAGCCAGACCGCCTCGGACGCGGCGTCGATCGCACCCTCGTAGTCTCCCGTGGAGAATGCCAGGAGCCACTGCGAGAGGTACGGCTGGACGTCCTTGGGCGTCGCGGTGGGCGTGGGCGCGGCCTCGGGGACGCCCACGATGTCGATCACGGACATCCTCTCGTAGGTCTCCTCCATGTCGTCATCGATGTCGATCTCGAGAAGGGGGGGCTCGCCTGCCTTGCCGTCCTGAGACATTCTAGTAGCCGTACCATGTGAAGCTGTCGCTGCGGCCCTTCTCGGCGGACGGGAACTTCATCTTGCGGACCTGCTTCTTGGTGCACTTGTTGATCGCCGCGTCCGAGCAGTTGACCGAGGAGACCTTGGTCACCTTGCCGGATTCGTTGACCGTGTACTTGAACTTGCACACGTCCGAGGAGATGGTCTTGCACGCCTTGCGCCACCTCTTCTCCTGCCTCAGGAGCACCTTGTCCAGGTCCGCGTACTTGAGCTTGCCGGACTTGAGGAACTTGTACTCGAGGGTCATCGTCTTCTCGTCGCTGAACGTGATCTTCTCCGTCACGTCCGTGTAGCCCTTCTTCTGCACCAGGATGGAGATCTCGGCCCCGTCCTCGAGCTCCATCGACCAGGTGGCGGGCGTCTCGCCCTTGGGGTCGCCGTCGATGAACACCTTGGCCCCGATGGGCGAGCTCTTGACGGTGATGACGCGCTCTCGCGCCGCCTTCTCCAGCGTGGCGGAGATGGACTGCTCGGCGCTCGTCCACTTGAGGGTCTTCTCGACCGGCTCGTAGCCCTCGAGCGTGAACTCCAGCTTCTGCTCCTGGCCCTCTTCCACCTCGAGATCCGTGAGCGTGAGCGGGGTCTCCCCCTTCTCCACGCCGTCGATCGTGACCGTCACGCCCGCGGGCGCCGACACGATCTCCAGCTTGGTGCCCACTTCCGGCTTCGGCGAGCACTTGTCCCCCAGGCCGCAGATCAGGATCAAGCTGGTGGCGATGGCGAGCTTGTGCATGTTTCCTCCCTTAATTGCCGCCGGCGAAGCTGCCAGCCCAGGCCTCGAGCATCTCGACGGGCGACCCGTCCCCCGGATCGAAAGTGATCCCCGTGATGAGCTCGTAGACCGCGATGTAGCGCTTCGCCGCCTCGACCCGGACCTCGTCCGGGATGTGCGGCACGGGCCCGTCGCCCGAGTAGTCGTGCGTGTCCTTGAGCCAGCGGCGTACGTACTCCTTGTCCAGTCCCTCTGGCTCCGCGCCGGAGGCCATGCGCTCCTCGTACGAGGATGCCATCCAGTAGCGCGAGGAGTCGGGCGTGTGCACCTCGTCGATGACCACGATGTTGCCGTCCGGGCTGCGACCGAACTCGTACTTCGTGTCCACGAGGATGAGGCCCTGCTTCCGGGCCCAGGCGCTTCCCATCTCGAAGAGCGCGAAGCTCATCGACGCGACGGCGTCGAACGTCTCCTCGTCCACCGCGCCCCGCTTCAGGATCTCCTCGCGCGAGACGGTCTCGTCGTGATCTCCGTGCTCGGCCTTCGTGGACGGCGTGAGGATCGGCTTCTCGAGCCTCTGGTTCTTCACGATGCCGTCCGGGAGCGTGTTGCCTGCGATCACGCGCTCGCCCCGGTCGTAGTGGGTCCAGAGGCTGGTGGAGGTGACTCCCGTGATGTAGGCCCTCACGACCATCTCCACGGGAAGGGGCGTGCAGTCCTGCGCCACCGTCACGTTCGGGTGGGGGACATCGACGACGTGGTTCGGCACGCTCTTGGCCGTGTGGTCGAACCAGAACTTCGAGATCAGGTTCAGGACCGCCCCCTTGTACGGGATCGTTCCCAGGACCCTGTCGAACGCGCTGATGCGGTCCGTGGTGACCAGGATCCGCTTGCCGCCGCTCAGGTAGCTGTCGCGCACCTTTCCCCTGATCGGGTCTCCCAGCGCGGGCAGGCTCGTCTCGTCGATCGTCCACTCCAGGGCCTTGCGTATCCGTTCGGCGTCCATGTTCTCCCTCAGATCGTTCCGAAGACCCTCTCGAATATGGTGTCGACGTGCTCGAGGCTCCTCTTCGGGTCGAGGAGCCTGCGCAGCGTGCGCTTCCCGAGCTTCTTGACCACCACCTCGTTCTTCTCCAGCAGCTCCGCGAAGCTCTCCTTGCCCTTGCTCGCCTCCATCGCGGCCTTCTGCACGTGCTCGTACGCCTCCTGCCGCTCCAGCCCGCTCGTGGTCAGGGCCAGGAGCACGCCCTCGGAGTAGATCGTGCCGCCCGAGAGCTCGAGGTTCTTCTTCATCCTCTCCTTGTCGACCACCAGGCCGTCGATGACGTGGGTCATGCGCCTGAGCATGAATTGCATGGCCGTGGTGGCGTCGGGTCCGATCACGCGCTCGACGGAGGAGTGGCTGATGTCGCGCTCGTGCCACAGCGCGATGTTCTCCATCGAGGCGTCGGCGTAG
>JAFDER010000291.1 GCA_019310245.1 Deltaproteobacteria bacterium | reverse complement strand
GGGATCGATGACGCCGGCCTTGGCGAGGTCCTCGTAGGTGTCGGTGGCCGCGTTGTAGCCGAAGGCCCCTTTGCCCTCGCTGACCTTCTGGACCACCACGCTGCCCTCCACGCCAGCGTTCTCGGAGATCTGCCTGAGCGGCGTGCTCAGGATCTTGCGCACGATGTCCACGCCGAGCGCCCGGTCACCGGTCGCCTCGATCTTGTCGAGTGCGCCGATCGTGCGCAGCAGCGCCACGCCGCCTCCGGGCACGACCCCCTCTTCCACGGCCGCCCGCGTTGCGTTGAGCGCATCCTCCACGCGGGCCTTCTTCTCCTTCATCTCCGTCTCGGTCGCGGCGCCGACCTTGATCACGGCCACCCCGCCCACGAGCTTCGCGAGCCGCTCCTGGAGCTTCTCGCGGTCGTAGTCGCTGGAGGAGTCCTCGATCTGCTGGCGGATCTGCTTGACCCTGCCGTGGATCTCCTTCGTGGCCCCCGAACCCTCGACGATCGTGGTGTTCTCCTTGTCCACCACGATCTTCTTGGCCCGGCCCAGGTCCTTGAGGTCGAGGTTCTCGAGCTTCAGGCCCAGATCCTCCATGATCGCCTGGCCGCCGGTGAGCACGGAGATGTCCTTGAGCATCTCCTTGCGCCTGTCGCCGAAGCCGGGCGCCTTGATCGCGCACACCTTGAGCGTGCCGCGCAGCTTGTTGACCACGAGCGTGGCCAGCGCCTCGCCGTCGATGTCCTCGGCGATGATGACCAGGGGCTTGCCCGAACTGGAGAGCTTCTCCAGGATGGGCAGCAGGTCCTTCATCACGCTGATCTTCTTCTCGTGCGTGAGCACGTAGGCGTCCTCGAGCACCACCTCCATGCGCTCGGGGTCGGTGACGAAGTACGGCGAGAGGTAGCCCCTGTCGAACTGCATGCCCTCGACCACCTCGAGGGAGGTGTCCATGCTCTTGGCCTCCTCGACCGTGATGACGCCTTCCTTGCCCACCTTCTCCATCGCCTCGGCGATCATCTCGCCGATCGTGGAGTCGCCGTTGGCGCTCACCGTGCCCACCTGGGCGATCTCGCCGCGGTCCTTGGTCTCGCGGCTCTGCTTCTTCAGCGCCTTCACCACCACCTCGACCGCGTCGTCGATCCCGCGCTTGAGATCCATGCTCCCGACGCCGGCGGCGGTGAGCTTGAGCCCCTCGGCGTAGATCGCCTGTGCCAGGATCGTGGCCGTGGTGGTCCCGTCACCGGCCACGTCCGAGGTCTTGGAGGCCACCTCCTTGACCATCTGGGCACCCAGGTTCTGCTCCTTGTCGTCAAACTCGATCTCCTTGGCCACCGTGACGCCGTCCTTGGTGACCGTGGGCGAGCCCCACGACTTCTCGAGCACCACGTTGCGGCCCTTGGGCCCCAGCGTCACCTTCACGGTGTTTGCCAGCTTGTCCACGCCGCGCTTGATCCTGGCGCGCGCGTCCTGACCGAATTGAAGTTGTTTTGCAGGCATGATTGTCCTCCCGGCGGGCTACTTCCTGATGATTGCCAGAATATCGTCCTCGCGGATGATGAGGTGCTCCTCACCGTCGAACTTGACCTCGGTCCCCGAGTACTTGCTATAGAGCACCGTGTCGCCCTCCTTGACCTGGAGCTTGCGCACGGAGCCGTCCTCGAGCTTCTTGCCCCCACCGCAGGCGATGACCTTGCCCTCGATGGGCTTTTCCTTGGCGGAATCGGGGATGATGATCCCGCCCTTCGTCTTCTCCTCCCCCTCGGACTGCTTGAGAAGCACCCTGTCGTGCAACGGCTTTATCTTCATGATGAACCTCCTCGATCAGTTGAGCGGTCAAAACTCATAACCATATGTATTTATGGAGTCAAGTCCGTTTTTTCCTCTCCCCGACCCGCGACCGCAGTCTGACGGCGCGTGGCGCGGATCCTTGCCTGATATCAGGACGTTACGCGAGCGTGTAGGAGATCCACCGACAGGGCACGCTTGAGCGATCCGGTGCGTGTGCTAGGCTGGAGCGGACACTTCACAAGGAGCGAGCTCATGAAATGGTGGGTTCCGGCACTGGCCATCGCGACGCTTTGGTGGGGTTCGTGCGGCGGGAGCAAGAGGGCCGAGGACGCAGGCGACGAGGCGGCCGAGGACGTGCTCGACGATGAGGACGCAACGCCGGACGCCGGGCCGGACGGCTCGGACGACGTCATCGAGGACGCCGAGGACGAGGAGGCCCCGTCCGGGCCGTGCCCGGGCGGCTACGTGCCCGAGGACGACATGAACACGGGCTTCGAGGTGGCGGGCCACAGCCGCTCGTTCGACCTCATCCTGCCCGACGGCGACACCACCGGCTACGGGCCGTGGCCCATCGTCTTTTTGTGGCACGAGCACGAGCTCACGCCCGCGGACATGCGCGACGCGACGGGCGTGGCGCTGGTGGCGGGCGAGGCGGACTTCAAGTTCATCGCCGTGCTGCCGCAGGAGGCGGGATTCGTCCTTCCCGGCGGCCTGGGCTGGGAGATGCTCCAGGTCGAGGACCCGGACACGAACCCGGACGTCCTGTTCTTCGACGCCATGCTCGCGTGCATCGACGAGACGTACGGCGTGGACGAGGACCGCATCTACACGGTGGGCTTCTCCACCGGGGCCATCATGTCGAACCTGCTCGCCGTGGTCCGTAACGACGTGATCGCGGCCTCGGTCTCGTACTCGGGCAGCTACTTCTCCGACCCGGCGCAGGAGAAGTGCGTGGGCATGGCGTGCACCGCGTGGCCCGCCGTGGACACCGCGTTCAAGTTCCCGACCATCGTCACGGAGGGCGGAACCGCCGACTTCTTCGACATCCTCGGCATCCTCACGCTCGACTTCCACGCCGACGCCCTGGCCACGCTCGACTACCTCGGGGCCATGGGCCACGAGATCATCTACTGCCCGCACACCGAGGGCCACGTGGTGCCCTCGAACCTGAAGGCCGCGCAGTTCGCGCGCTTCTTCCTCGACCACCCGAAGGGCACGCGCCCCAGCCCGTACGTCAGCGCTCTTCCCGGCGTGTTCCCCGGCACCTGCTCCTACGAAGCCCCCGACTGATTCCCGCCCCCCTGAGCTCGTCGAAGGGTCCCCTCTTCCGCGGCCCTGAGCCTGTCGAAGGGTCCCCTCTTCCGCGGCCCTGAGCCTGTCGAAGGGTCCCGCCCGGGCTTGTACCTTCCAGCCCGTCGCCCTACCATCGCCTCCAGATGGGAGGAAGATCATGGCAGACAAGCGTCGCACGTCTCGAGGCCACGTCCACAAGAAGCCCAAGGTCAAGAAGAAGAGAAGGAAGCACGTCGAGAATGACCCGAAGGTGAACCCCCACAACGTCGTGCCCCACAACGTCGTGCCCCACAACGTCGTGCCCGAGAAGGTGATTCCCGAGAGGGTGGTGCCCGTAACGCCGGGCATCAAGGACCCGATCCCGTGCCCGTGGAGCCAGCGGCAGCTCGCGGGGATCATCGAGCGGGCGTGCCGGTTCATCGCGGATGCGAAGCACAGGCACGGCAGGGACCTGGGCATCGTGGTGGGCAGGTACCTGTACCTCGAGGTCTACAGGCGGGACATCGCGTACATCAGGCTCAACGACCCCGGCAAGGACGACTCGCTCAGGGACATCGCCGGGCAGTCGGGCGTGCCGTACAGGACGCTGCACGAGTGGCTCATGGCGGGCTACGTGCACATCACGCTCGAGGAGGCGGGGATCGACCCGCGGCTCGGCATCAAGCACCTGAAGGAGATCGCAACCCTGGGCGACGACGTGCTCGTGATGGTCGAGATCGCGAAGTGGGCGCAGGAGATGCGCATCACGTCGAGGGAGATGCCCGGGATCGTGGACAGGTGGCGCGAGCACCTGGACGAGGGCGGCAAGCTCGAGGACCTCGTCCGGTTCCCGAAGAAGAGGAAGAAGAGGAAGAAGAGGAAGCGCAGGGCACGAACCGAGGATCTGGTGGTGCCCAGGATCATCGAGTTCGTGACGGTGTGGGTGAAGAAGGTGAAGCTCGGCCCGGCCTTCCGCAGGAGGGTGAGGCAGATGGCGCTGGGCCTGAGGGCCAGGCTCACGGGAGAGGCACGATGAGCGCGGCGATCAGCCCGTGGACCGGGACACAGGAGACGAGGATCGTCGCCCAGGCGGTGCGGTTCATCCGCAAGCGCGTCGAGCTGGCCATGTACCGCTTCGCCATGGAGGTGGGCATGCACCTGTTCACGGGGCTGTTCCGCAGCAACAGGGACCTGTACAGGCATGGGGGCCGCTGGAAGAAGAATACCATCAAGAAGATCGCGCATGACCCCAGGGTGAAGCTCGACGACGACGTGCTCTACATGTGCATCAACACGTACATGTGCGTCACGATCTTCCAGAAGAAGGCGCCGAGGTTGCCCGTACCGCGGTTCTCGCCCTGGAAATGGCACAGGATGAGCGTGCCCCTCGAGCACGACCCCGAGGCCCTCGTCGAGGTGGCGCTGTGGGTCGAGCGGGCGGGGATCCCCGAGATGCTCGTGCGGGCCGCGGCGCACCTCGCGGGGCCATACGTCAGGAACGGCGGCAAGCTCCACGATCTGCTCGTGGGCCGGGAGGGCGAGCGAAAGTTCCCGGACTCGCCGTACAAGAGGATCAAGAGGCTGCTCGACGTGGCGGACCGGTGGATGGACACGCACGAGATGAGCGAGCTGGCGCGGCAGCGGTCGCTCGAGGCGGTGGAGAGGCTGCTGGCGTTGGTGTAGGCGCCGCGATTACCACTGCGTGCGCACGGCATAGGCCCTGAACGCCGGATCCGGCGTCAGGATCGTCATGCCGGAGGTGACGGCCTGGCTGATGAGCATGCGGTCGAAGGGATCGCGATGAACGGGGGGCAGGCTGCCGACACGCAGGGCCGACTCCTCGTCCAGCG
>JAFDER010000290.1 GCA_019310245.1 Deltaproteobacteria bacterium | reverse complement strand
CCAACACGATCGACTACATCACGCAGGACGGGGACGTGGTCTACCGCAGGCAATGCTTCAAGAACCTGGAGATGGACATGGACCGGCCGCCCAGCGTCACCCTGCCAGTCTCCGAGGTGGAAGGGCTGCAGAAGGGGCAGATGGCGGCCGTCGTGCAGGACTCCCTGGACCCACAGAACTCCACGCTCATCTTCGGCTGCTGGGACAAGGGCGAGGGCAAGAAGATCTGCTCGAGGGTGGAGGAGATCCTGTTCCAGTAGCGAGCGGGACGGGCTGATCGCCTCATTTGCCGATGCAATGGCGCGACGTTCCTGCTAGGATCACGCGACCCATGGTGCCTCCTCTTGCGAGACAGCCGGACCGTTGCCGGGCATTGCTCCTTTGTTGCATCCTGGGTGCTCCTGCGTGTGCACTGAACTTCGGCACCGATCCCGTCGGGGCGCCCGATGCGTGGGGGGATCCGGATGCGGTCGACGCCGCCGAGGCTGCGGACGACCTGCTGGACGCTCCCCTGGACGGGGAGGCCTTCGAGGACGTGCTCGACGGGGATGTCGTCGAGGAGGATCCCTACAATCCCTTCGAGCCCATCCCGAAGGTGTCCGAGGACCTGCTCACCTTCGTCAGGGCACTTCCCATCGTCTCGGACCCGTCCACGTTCAGCACTCCCGGCACGACGCGGAGGTCGAACTGGGTGGGCCTGCTCGATCACATCCTCTCCGGCGAGTACGACGAGGCCGCCACGGAGGCCAGGACGCTCAACCTCGAGCTGCGGGTGGTCGACGACTCCGTGAGCGGCCGGCCTTTCATCGTGCTCTGGGACGCGTCGAGGGCCGAGGGGATCTACGTGTTCGATCCCTTCCCGGTCAATCCGCTGATCATCGAGGTTCCCTATCCCATGAGCGACTCGGGGACCCTCGACGAGGGCGTGGAGATCCTGAGGCAGGTCCCGGGGTGGGTCCTGGCCGTGGCGGGCGCCACGCGCTGCACGATGACCACCACGGTCTCGTGCGACGGCACGACCCTGTCCTGCTCGTCCTCGCCGGCATCGTTCAGGATCAGCGACGTGGCCCACAGCACCGCGCTCGTCTTCCACCTCGTCCACCGATTCCTCGATGACAGGGACTCGTCGGCGATCACCCTCCAGCTCCAGGGCCAGGCGGACGCGACCGGGGCCCGCGTCATCATCTCGGACGGTACGGCTCTGCAGGACGTGAGCTCGATCTCGGTCTTGCTGCGAAACAGCCTGAGCGACGCGCTGCGGCCCGGCTTTCCCTCGTACGCGGATTCCGTGCGCTCGTGCAACGCGCCTGCCGACGTCGGGACATTCACCTCGGACTGCAACGCCACGAACGTGCAGGGGCGCTGGACGAACGGCTCGCTGGATCCATGCAACACGCCGGCCTCGGCTCCGACGGACCGCTTCCTCGCCCTCGAGCTGGACTCTGCGATGCGCGCCTCCGAGGTCTTCGATGCGGTGGCCGCCGCCCTGGCGACACTGTTCGAGTAGCCCCCGGGAACATGAGGAGGGGACGAAGATGAGACTCGATCGTCTGCGTGGTCGACGCGCCGTCGTCACCGGCGCGTCCAGCGGCATGGGCAGGGAGTTCGCGGTCCAGCTGGCGGCAGCCGGCAGCAACCTCGTGCTCGTTGCCAGGAGGAGGGAGCGGCTCGAAGAGCTTGCCGTGGACCTGCGTGGTCGTCACGACGTGCAGGTGGACGTGATGGACCTGGATCTGACGAGCGAGGAATCGCGCGAGCAGCTCTGCTCGGATCTGGAGAAGGACGGCAAGGACGTTGACGTGCTCGTCAACAACGCCGGGTTCGGGATCTACGGGCCGTTTCACGAAACGGCCTGGGAGCGCGTGCGTTACCTGATCGAGCTGGACGTGGCCGCGCTCGTGCACCTGACGCACCTGTTCCTGCCCGGCATGCGAGCGCGCGGGTCGGGCTACGTGCTCCAGGTCGGTTCCACCGCCGCCTACCAGCCAACGCCCCTGTACGGCGTCTACGCGGCGGCGAAGAGCTTCGTGCTCCTGTTCGGCGAGGCGCTCAACCACGAGCTGAGCAGGACGGGCGTCTCGTGCACCGTGCTGTCGCCGGGGCAGACCTTGACGGAGTTTCACGAGGTGTCCGGCCAGGAGCTCACGCTCTACCAGAGGCTCACGATGATGCCTCCCGAGAAGGTCGTGCGCTGCGGCCTCCGGGGCATGCTGGGGAGACGGTCGAACGTGGTGCCCGGCCTCTTCAACTGGTTCATGGCATGGAACACCAGGTTCGTGCCGCGGCGGCTCTCGGCGATCGCCGCACACATGCTCATGAGATGAGAGGCAGGCAGGGAGCCATGGCAACGCAGACACGGAGGGAGTTCGTGATCGTGGGCTCGGGTCCGGGCGGCGCCACGCTCGCCAGGGAGCTGGCCCGTGCGGGTCGTGACGTGCTCCTTCTCGAGCGCGGAGAGGATCACAGGAGGCGTCCGTGGTACGGCACGTATCTCGGTGCTCTGGTCTACTGCGACCGCATGAGCCTGCTGTTCACCGAGGAGGGGCTCAACATCGTCAGGCCGCTGATGCTCGGCGGGGCCACGAGCATGTTCTGCGGCTGCGCCGCGCCGCCTCCCGACTGGTTGAAGGGCCGCTACGGGATCGACATCGACGACGACGTCGCCCGGGCCGTCGACGAGCTCGAGATCCGGCCTCTCCCGCCCGAACTGCGGGGCAGGGCGTCGACGCGCGTGGCCGAGGCGGCCGGATCCCTTGGATGGGAGTGGTTCCCGCAGCCCAAGTTCATGACGCCGGAGAGGAGCACGGAGTTCAGGTGCACGGCCTCGTGCATGCTCGGCTGCAGGTGCGGCGCGAAGTGGAACGCGGCGGAGTGGGTCGACGAGGCAGTGGCCTGCGGCGCCGAGCTCCTGACCGGGGCCCGCGTCTCCAGGGTGCTCGTCGAGGGCGGGCGGGCGAGGGGGGTCGAGGGGACGGCCGGAGGCGCGCCCCTCTCGGTCGAGGCGGAGAACGTGATCCTGTGCGCTGGAGGCATCGGCACGCCCCGCATCATGCAGGCATCGGGGTTCGACGAGGCGGGCGCGGGGATGGCCATGGACACGACGGTCATGGTCTACGGCTTCGTCGACGGTCCGGGCACGGGAGCCGAGCCTCCCATGACGTGGTCGTGGGAGAACGCCGAGGACGGGTACATGCTCAGCACGCTGACCGATCCGTGGCTCCTCTACCCGCTCATCAACGCGAGGCTGGGCCTGCGGCACGCCCTGAGCTGGTACGACTGGCACAACGTGATGGGGATCATGATCAAGCTCAAGGACGACGTGTCCGGAGGCGTCTTCCCCGGTGGCAGGATCAGCAAGCCCATGAACCCGCGGGAGCGCAGGCGGCAGACGGCCGCCATGGACGTGTGCCGCAGGATCCTCGTCGAGGCGGGTGCGGATCCGGGCTTCATATTCATGACCCCTCAGAGAGGGACGCACCCGAGCGCCACCGTGCGAATCGGCACGATGCTCGACGACGACCTGCAGTCGGAAGCGAGGGGCCTCTACGCCTGCGACGCCAGCGTGTTCCCCGAGGCCCTCGACAGGCCCACCGTGCTCACCATCATCGGGCTGGCGATGAGGCTGGCGCGCCACCTCCTGTCCGGTTGACTGCCCGCTGGTTGCACGCTTACACTGATCTCCCTATAGATTAATGGGGTTCAATGGGTGGAGGCAGCGGAAAAACGCCTCGAGAATTCGAGGGCGAGCCGGGCGGGGCCGGCGTTGGGGTAGCCTCCATCGAAGGCCTGCTGGAGGGGGAGCTGAGCGAGACCGATCTCAAGACCAGCACGGTCCTGAGAGGCCTGGAAGAACTCGTCGTCTACCAGGACCTGCACAACAGGATCGTGTGGACGAACAGGGCTGCCGGCGACTCGGTGGGCAAGGACGCCCGGGATCTGGTCGGGCGGCTGTGCTACGAGGTGTGGCACGGCAGGAGCGAGCCCTGCGACGACTGTCCCGTGGTCCGTGCGCGCGAGACCGGCGAGCCACAGGAGGGTGAGATCCGCTCGCCCGACGGGAGGCACTGGCTCATCCACGGCTTCCCCATCCTGGACGACGCCGGACAGGTCGCCGGCGTCGTCGAGATCACGAGCGAGATCACGAGCAGGAAGAAGACCGAGGAGGCATACAAGAGGCTCGCCGAGCACTCCCTGCAGGGCCTCGGGATCTTCCAGGACAGGAAGCTCGTGCTGGCGAACACGGCCCTCGCGGAGATGCTCGGCCGGCCGCTGGACGTCCTCTACTCGATGTCGTTCGAGGACATCCTGGACGTGGTCCATCCCGACGACCGCGAGCTTCTGCGCACGAGTCTCCGGGACCGCTTCCAGGGCAAGCCGGTGCCCGAGAAGCAGGGCTACCGGATCGTGAGGACCGACGGCGAGGTGCGAACCCTGGAGACCCTCTCGAAGATGACCGAGTACCAGGGAGCACCCGCGCTGCAGGTCGCGTACTGGGACGTGACGGACACGCTGCGCGTCCAGGATGCCTACCGGACGCTCGTCGAGTCGTCCCTGCAGGGATTCTCGATCGTGCAGGACGGCAAGCCGGTCTACTCCAACCCCGCCGCTCTCGAGATCAGCGGCTACTCGGCCGCGGAGCTCTACGCCTCCTCGCCCGAGGAGATCATGGACATGATCCACCCGGACGACCGCGGCCGCGCACTCCAGAACTTCGCGGACATCGTCGCGGAAAATCCCGTCGATCTGAGGCAGGCCTACCGCATCGTGCGCAAGGACGGGGAGAGCCGCTGGATCGACACGATGGCGGAGGTGATCGAGTACAAGGGCAGGCCGGCCCTCCAGATGGCGATGACCGACGTGACGGAGACAAGGCTCGCGCAGGACAGGCTCAGGAAGGAGAGGGACCGG
>JAFDER010000289.1 GCA_019310245.1 Deltaproteobacteria bacterium | reverse complement strand
AACGTCTCGGGCAGAAGGTGGTCTTCGGTGTCGGGCCAGGGAAGAGGCGTCCCGGCGTCGGATTCCGGGATCCCGCCGGCGGGCTCGCCGGAGACCTCTGCGACGTAGGCCGCATCCGGGTTGAGGCGCACCCATGAGTGGCCCGCGTCGAGCCACCCCGTGATGTGGGAGCGCAGGTGGGGGTGGTCCGGCTGGCCCCCGATCACCTGCGAGCCGTCCCGATCGGTCCAGTAGTCGCGCATCTCCGCCGGCGACGCCATCCACGACGGCCTGCCGGAGGGGAACAGCTCGCCCGGGCGGGCCTCTATCTCGCCGGCCATCTCGGAGGAGTAGTACAGGTGGGGCAGGTGCTCGCCGGAGGACATCTCGCCGGGGCCCGGGATGCCGGGGATCATGAACTCGGCCGAGCCGCGCACGCCGTTGTCGTCCACGTCGAGGAAGAAGATGCCGCTGATCGCCCACATCGTGCCGTCGAGGGGATCGACGATCTCCGTGGAGTAGGACGAGTCCCACGCCAGGGCCGCCGTGAAGCCGGGCCACGGGCAGGTGGTGACCGTGCACGTACCGGGAACATAGTAGGGGTTCAGGACGACGTCGTGGATGGAGCCCAGCTCGACCGAGACGTACTGGTCGCCGACGGGCGACTCCCACGAGGCGAACCAGTCCAGGCCGGAAAGCGCCGACCCGTGGTCGGCCAGCGTGGTGAGCACGAGGTTGCCACCGTGGCTCATCCCGACCACGCCCACGAGATCGGTGTCCGCCCAGGGGATGCGCTCCGTGATCAGGAAGCCGTCGTCGTCCGGCAGCTCGCCCATCGCGTAGCGCAGGACGTCCCTCATGGCCCTCTTGCTGTCCGCTCCGCGGTAGTCGTAGGTGCCCGAGCTGATGTGGGCGTACTCGTCCCCGCCTCCCTGCAGGAGCGCGAGCACGACCACGACCCCTGCCGACTCGGTGACCGGGTGCACCTCGTCGAACCCGAGGGTCCCCACGCTCAGCCCGCCGGGGGCGATGACCACCACAGGCGCACCCTCGACGTGCCGCGTCGCGTCCTGGGCCGGATGCGAGATGCGCATGGCCAGGCCGTCGCCCGGAGCCACCTCGCTGGGAAGATGCACGCGGAACTGGCCCTGTCCGTCCACGACGGGATCGACTCCAGGGTCCGAGGCGTCGTCGGTCGGGACGTCCACGGGGGGGTCCAGAGAATCCGTCGTGTCGATCCAGTCGAAAGCCGTGTCACCGTGGTCGTCGCCGTTGGAGCCGCAGGCGGCCATGACGAGCGCGGCCGCGAACACGAATCGTCTCATCGCTTCCTCCCAAGGCATCGCTTCCCTCAGTCTATTGCCCCGGGCGGTCGCGCGCAACATGCGCAGCCTCAGCCCGGCCCTGGCCTGCGCCTCTTCCTGAGCACGATGACCCAGTCCCTCATGATGCGCTCCCTGCGCGGGACCTTGATGAAGTGCCGGATGATCTCGGAGCTGAAGTGCAGCTCCAGCTCGAATCCCACCCTCTCGCCCAGGGCGGTGATGTACCGCCAGTTCTCCACGTCGAAGCCGCGCATCAGGTTGTTGCCCACCGCGATGCAGTACCTGGCCCCAGGCCTGAGCACCCTGTGCACCTCGCGCAGGTTCGACTCCATGTCCACCAGGTACTTGTAGAGGATGAACGACCTGCGCCTGTCCTTCTCGAAGAGCCCGGCAATGACCCGATCCGCCTCCTCGACCCCCGTCTCGTGCAGCTCCTTGTACTCGTCGACGCGGACCACCTCGGTCCCCACGTGCGCCCTCTTGAGAGGCGAGAGGCGCCCCTCGGCAATGCCGAGCCAGTACATCTCGAGCTGGTGCGTGCGTGGATAGTCCACGGCGTTGCAGTACGGAGGCGACGTGACGGCGAGGCTGAAGGTCGAGGCCCTCGCGCGGATGCGCTTGGCGTCGCAGTCCTCCGGGATCTCGACGGCCACGCCGCGCGGGCAGGCCCGGGTGAACTCCTCCATGCCCAGTGACGCGGACACGACGGAGTGCCTGAACCTCTCGAGCACGAACCCGGGAGGGACCTCCTTGCCGAGGCGCTTGCGCACGACGGTGCGCGTGCAGTGGTCGTCGGCATTCGAGGAGGCGCGGATGATGGAGGAGAAGGCGGCCAGCATGAGCCGCTGCACGCTCCTCGCATCCCCGTCGGAGAAGCGCGACGGCAGGCGGCCGGGGAGCTCGTCGATCTCCCTCTTGACGTAAGCCAGCTCGTCGAGGACGTGCTCCCTGAACCAACCCTCCCTGTAGGGGAACTGTGGCACGCGGGCGGGCTTCCTCCTGCTCGAGGCGTACCTGAACGTGGCGTCCACGAGAACGAGCGCCGCCAGCGAGGCGAGGGCGGGGTCGATCGGCGTGACCTTGGTCCCTGCCAGGAACCGGGAGAAGGGATCCACGTCCACGCCGGTCGACGGCCGGCCCGCGAGCAGGGCCTCGACGTTGGTCGTCCCGCTGCCCGTGAACGGGTCGAGCACCCTGGATCCCTTCCTCGAGTAACGCCTGACGAGCCAGCGTGGAAGCTCGGGAAAGAACTTGGCAGGGTACTTGTGCAGGCCATGCGTGTACGCCGATTGATCCCTCGAGAGGAACAGGAAGGCCTGCCCCGGCTTCACCTCGAGATCCGGGGGGATGTCCCCTCTGACGACCGTGCGCCCCGCCTCCTGCCGGACCTCCATGCGCTGGCGGCCGCGACGCTGCCGCCTGCGCTCGACGGCCGCGGCCGCGGCGTCGAACGCGGCGCGCGCCTCGGCCGTGATCCTGCGTCCGCGCGACGCCTCTACGGCGCTTGCGATGCGGAAGCTCATGGGGAGACGGCCTCCGAAACCTCCCCGAGCTCCACCGCGAATATCCCCCTCACCTCCTCGGCCATGGCCTCCACCGACTGGTCGCTCCAGGAGTCCGCGGGGATCTCCTCGAGGACCTTGATCCGGATCTTGTGTATCCCCGAGAGCACGAACCCCCTGCGCGGCAGGGCCCGGCCCGTGCCGCTGACGACCACGGGCAGGATGGACGCACCGAGCTTCCTGGCCAGCGTGAAGGCCCCGTGCTTGAACGTGCGCAGCCTGCCGTCACGCGACCGCGTCCCCTCGGGGAACATCATGATGGAGCTTCCCGACCGGAGCGTCCTCTCGCAGCCCGCGAGCATGGTCGAGATGGACCTCGCGTCGCCCCTGCGCAGCTTGATGTAGCGGTTCAGCGACATGTTCCAGCCGATGAACGGCAGGCGGAACACCTCGATCTTCGAGACCCACTTGAAGTGCACGAAGAGCCGGAACATGACCAGGATGTCGAGCAGGGACTGGTGGTTTGCCACGATGATGTAGGGCGTGCGCGGTGCGATCCTATCGCGCCCCTCGATCTTCACGCGCCAGGCAGGGTTGATCCACGTGTAGAGCGAGGCCCAGAAGCACGTGAACATGTGCAGGACGCGCAGCTGCCGATCGAACGGCAGCGAGACCAGCCAGATCAGCAGCGCGGCCTGGAACAGGATGGCAGAGCTCACGGTGAGGAAGAGCCAGAAGACGAGGGACAGGGCGGCTTGCAGGAACTTCCTCACGGGCACGAATGTACCACGAACAACGACTCGACGCGTAGCCCCGAGCCGCCCCCTCAGGGGGCCCCGTGCGCGGCGATGACGCGGCGGCGGCGGCGCTCGACGCACTCGGCGAGCGGCGCCGGATGCACCACGCTGAAGCGCGCGGTGAAGGAGAGCAGCCAGCTGACGAAGCCCTCGTAGCGATCCGGGTGGACCGCGAACGTGATCTCGTCTCCCCTCCTGCCCTCCAGGAACTCCATTGCCTCCCGGCCCTCGAACTCCTCGATGAACGCGGGATCGAAGGCGACGACCACGCGCTCGTCCTCGCGTGGGTTGCTGCTCGCGTAGATGCCTCCGCCCAGGTGCGTCCGGGGATCGAAGTCGTCCGGGAGGTCGAACGTCCCGTCCACGAGCCCGGCCCTCCGGATGCGGTCCATCCTGAAGGTGCGCACCTCCCGCCTCCACTCGCAGAAGCCGACGAGATACCAGCGGCCCAGTGTGCACACGAGGACGTACGGCCGGACGACGCGCCGGCCGATCGCGTCCCGGCTCTTGGTGTAGTACTCGATCTCGAGCCTGCTCCGCCGGCACACGCCCATGGAGACCTCGTAGAACGTGTCCCAGCTCAGCTCGTGCCGGGACGCGAGACTGACCCGCTTCTCCATCTCCTCGACCGCGCCGATCAGATCCCTGTCCGCCGCGCTCATGATCTCCTCCATCACCTGATCGGCCGCCCAGTCGAACGGCGGCGCGATCACGTCACGCACGAGCTTGAAGCCCAGCAGGAGCGCCACCACCTCGCGGCGCGTCAGCCTCACGGGCCGCTCCAGCCCGGGAACGGGATTGCGGCGGAACCGCACCCTGCCGCTCCCATGGTCCACGCTGATGTCGAAGAGCTGGAAGTCCGTGGAGGGATACACGCCGCACAGCGAGAGCCTCTCGAGATCCGACAGCAGCGTCCTCTCGTCGACCTCGAGGATGGAGCACAGCCGCCGGACCTCGGCCTCCGGGTGGCGCGAGAGGTAGGAGATGATGAACATGAACCGTCTCAGGCGGCTCGTCGAATCGTCCCGGCGTGACGGGCCCGGATGCGCTCCAGTGCCGGACCTCCCCGCTGCGGGCCGCTCCCGCGGTCCCGGCGCGGAGGCCGGATCCCAGTGCCTCCTTCCAGCACGCTTCATCTCGTCGACCACCCGCCTCCTCAGATCGGGCGGGGAGACGATGCGGATACGCGGTCCGTAGGCACGCGCCAGCTCGACGAGCGCATCGACGTTGCTGGTCATGAGCCGTGTGCGTCCGGCATCGTCCGGCGTGCAGCCGATGACCGAGGCGGCATGCCATGCGAACTCCTCGTCCACCTCGAGCACGACCTCCAGGGGGTCGTGCACCTCGTACTGCCAGGGCTGCACGCGCGCAACCTGCCTGGCATCGAAGTCGGCGGGATGATCGAAGTCAGGCCCCCCGGCGTCAGGGTCGAGCCTCCTCAGGTCGAGCACCCGGTGCATGGCGAAGGTCCGCCGTGCCCCTCTGAGGTGGCAGTAGCCCGTCAGCAGCCA
>JAFDER010000675.1 GCA_019310245.1 Deltaproteobacteria bacterium | reverse complement strand
CTGGGCGGACCCTTCAGTGACGGGGACTCGGGCTACGTGTGCGACGTGGGATGGACGGACTGCTCGTTCTGTGTGGACTGGAGCTCGGTCAGGACCGACTCGAGCGCCGGAGGCTCCTCGACGAACGCCATCTACTACGCCGGCGACAGCTACATCGCTCGCACAACCTACACGACCTACTACTACATCAGGTAGAGCCTCCCCCGCAGCCCTGGGCCGATCGGGACTCCATGCTGCTTGACCACATCGATGGCTGGCAAAAGTCCGGTCACCGACGAAACAGGCTGCAAGAAAGCCACCTTTCTGTGCAACCGACAGCAAGTGTCGAGTGTCGGGGTCTGACCCCTTATCATGCTTGACAAGTGTTACCGTGGAAGGTAACATAAGGCAGTGTCGAAGATCAAGCGAGGCGGCTATGTCTTCATCACGTGGAAGGCGGATCACAGCCCGAGGCACGTTCACGTGTACAGGGATGGTCGGTTCATCGCCAAATGGGATCTGGACAGCTGGAAGCCGATGAAGGGCAAGGCGCGTGGAAGAGTCGTCCAGCTCATCCGGGAGCTCGAGGAAGAAGGGCAGCTATGAAGATCCGTGGCGTGAAACACAACAACCGCAGAAAAGCCTTCGAGGTCCGGCTGCACAACAGGACCCTCTTCTTTCCGTATGTCCGGGCAGAGCCTGGGCCATCGGCCGAGGACAGATTGGTTGAAGTGCGTGTCGACCGGGAGATCGCAAACGAAGGATTCACCTACACCCTCGAGTCCGGCAAGCAGGGGACCGTCCATGTGGACCAGGTTCTCGCGTACAACGAAGATCCCGGATATCTGAAGGACGCCTTGCTGTACAAGCTCAACAAGCTCACGATCGAGGCACAGAAACGGATCGATGAAAGCTCGCTGAGCAAGCGGGAGATCATCAGGCGCCTGGGAACGTCCGCAACGCAGTTCTATCGCCTGCTCGACCAGACGAATTACAGGAAGTCCATGGGACAGCTCCTGTCCTTGCTGAGCATTCTCGACTGCGAAGTGGATCTGGTCGTCCAGTCAAGGAGCGCATAGCAGGACATTTCCGAGGCCTCGAGCTTCCGTAGCCATTCGACAGGTGTCGGGGTCTGACCCCTCATGCTCGGGGTCTGACCCCCTCATAGGAAACTTCTCGGGCCATCGGGACGATGTCCCTCCCTGACGCGGGAGACGCGTCGGGAGGAGGATGTTCCATGTCGACGAAGAGCGGTGCTCCGAGGATGAACGTGATTCTCCACGGGCTCTTGACCCTGATCACAGCCGGCGTGTTCGTGCCCATCTGGTTCTCGTGGGTGAGGCGGTGGCTCGACACGCTGGTGCCAGGGATGAGGATCCCGCGCTGGGCGCCGGGCGTGTCGCTGGCGCTGAGCCTCATGGCGGTGGCGGCGGGGCTGCTCGCGCTCATGCCGTTCGAGCCGTTCGTGCTGCTCACGTTCGAGCTCGTGGCGGCGATGTGCGTGCTCGGGCTCGCCAATGGCGCCGTCATCACGGTCATGGCAATGAGGACTCGCGAGATCCTGATGCTGTACTCGGAGGAGCACATGCCGATCGTCTACGACGTCACCTCGGAATGGACGATCGGGATGACGAGCCAGCAGCTTCAGCACCACATCAACACGCTGACGCTCATCGACGAGTGGGAGCCGGCCGGGGTGTAGGTTGCGGGTAGCCATATCATATGATATGGTTACCCATATGAAGACGACGGTGGAGATCCCGGAACCACTTCTCAACGAGGCGAAGGCCGTGGCTGCAAGAGAAGGTACGACTCTCAGGGCGATCCTCGAGGAGGCCCTTCGCGAGGCCTTGAAGAGGCGGCGCAAGAAGAAGAGGTTCAAGATGCGCGATGCTTCTGTCCCGGGCAAGGGGCTCGCCGAAGGGATCTCCGAGGGCTCGTGGGAGCAGATCCGGGATCTCGCCTACAAGGGGCGTGGGGGATGATCGCGATCGACACGAACATCCTGGTCCACGCACACAGGAGAGACTCCACCTGGCACGCACCCGCCTACAAGGCCGTGGGTGGTCTTGTCGAGGGTCGTGATCCATGGACCATCCCATGGCCGTGCATCCACGAGTTCATCGCCATCGTCACGCATCCGGGCATCTTCAAACCACCCTCCACCCTGGATGAGGCACTCGACCAGGTCGATTCCTGGATTGAGTCTCCCACACTCGTGACGCTCTCCGAAGCAGACGGGTACTGGGATGTGCTCTCGGGCACGCTTCGAACGAGCCGCGTCGACGGTCCGCGCGTCCACGACGCTCGTGTCG
>JAFDER010000042.1 GCA_019310245.1 Deltaproteobacteria bacterium | reverse complement strand
TGGAGCACGATCACGTTGTTCTTGATGAGGTGCCTGACCATCTCCACGTGGCCCTCGCCGTGGCGTTGCTTGCAGTTGTTGCAGCCCACGACGCCCGCGATGCCGCGGATCTTGCCGTTCATGATGTTGTCGTTGAGCGGCCGGTACGAGGCGCGGAACGTCCCGCCCAGCAGGTAGTTGATGGTCTCGTGCGAGAAGCCTGCTACCAGGTCCATGGTCTCGCTCGGGATGCGGACTTTCTTGGCCTGCCGCCTCGGGAAGCTCTCGATGGCCTCCTTGACGATCCCCCTGGCGCAGTTGACGGCGTCGTGCTCCTCGAACTGGATGTGGGTGGCTCCGGGGATCTTGGCCCTGTAGTTCGTCGTGATGAGCTTGGTGTGGTAGCAGCTCGACACGTCCGAGAGTGACTGCATGATGCACTGCACGTCCACGACCATGGCGTCCACCGCGCCGGTCACGATGGCCATCTCCTGCTGCAGGAAGTCGCCGGCGATCGGGATGCCGTGCCGCATCAGGATCTCGTTCGCCGTGCAGCAGATGCCTCCCAGGTTGATGCCCGTGGCGCCATTCTCCTTCGCCAGGTCGAGCATCTCCTTCTCCTGGGCGACCATCACGATCATCTCGGAGAGGAGCGGCTCGTGGCCGTGGATGATGATGTTGACCTGGTCATCCTTGAGGATGCCCAGGTTGACCCTGGAGGGCAGGGGCACGGGCGTGCCGAACAGGATGTCCTGCAGGTCCGTGGCGAGCATGGACCCGCCCCACCCGTCGCCCAGGGCCGCACGGGTGCCCTGGAGCATGAGGTTCTCGTAGTCCTGGTCCACGCCCATGTGGGTGCGGTGCATGATCTCGACGATCTCGCGGTCCACCCCGCGCGGCTCCACGCCCAGATCCTTCCAGATCTTCTGCCTCTTGAGCGGCGCCCGCTTGAGGAAGGCGATGGGGCCGTGCTGGCTTCCGAACATGTCGAAGGCCGCCTGACCCACGTCGATCGCGATCTCCTTGATGGAGCGCTCGCCGATCTCGATGCCCAGGTCCAGGGCAACGGCGAGCAGCTTCTGCTCGTCCTTGATGCCGTAGCCCGGGGCCTCGCCCTTGGCAGCCTCGAGGAAGATCTCGGCGACCCCCCTGCCGTGGTCCGAGTGCGCGGCCGCGCCGGCCGCGATCATCCGGATGAAGTTGCGGGCCGCGATGGTGTCCGCGTCGGCGCCGCACACGCCGTAGCGCGGGCCCTGGCCGAACGGGTCGACCTGGCACGGGCCCATGGCGCAGATGCGGCAGCAGACTCCCAGCTGCCCGAAGGCGCACTGGGGCTCCTGCTTCCTGAGCCGGTCCCAGCTCATCTCCACCGAGTCGGCCTCGGCCTTCTCGAAGAGAGGCGCTGCAGTCGGATCGATGCTCATGTCGTCATACTTGGACATGTCTGAAATACCTCCGTGTCCGGGCAAAAGTGCCCGGCGTCTCTCAGCGAACCCGTATCCTAGAGGTGACCCTCGGCAACGACCTGCTCGGCGTACTTCTGCCTCTTGCAGTCCGGGCAGGTCACGAAGATGTCCTCCTCGATGTTGATCTTCTCGCGCAGGTACGCGATCTGCTTCTTCGTGCCCACCGGCTTTCCGCAGATGCGGCACGGTACGAACTCGTGCTCGGTCCCCCAGCGCACCATGGTGCGCCGCAGGCCCTCGTCCTTGATGATGACGGCGCCCGTGGGGCAGACCGCCTCGCAGGCGCCGCAGCCGATGCACTTCTCGCTCGCCTCGGCGTAGGGGGTGCCCATGTCCTTCAGGCCCCCGCGGCCGCTGAAGGTGAGCACCTGGGCGCCGATGACCTCGTCGCACACCCGCGCGCACAGCCCGCACAGGATGCACAGCTCGCCCTCCTGGGGCCGGTGCCTCACGTCCTCGACGCCCAGCCTCTCGGCCATCTCCCTGACCTGCGGAGCGCCTGGCGCGCGGGCCATGATGAGCTCGATGACGAGCTTGCGGTGCTTTTTCACCTTCTCGCTGTCCGTGCGCACCGTGAGCCCGTCGAGCACGGGGAAGTTGCACGACGTGGTCAGCTTCCACCAGTCGTCGTCCCAGCCCTTCTGGTTGATCTCCACAAGGCACAGCCGGCACGCCCCGTATGGGCTCACCGCCCTGTGGTAGCACAGGGTGGGGATGTCGATTCCGGCGTCCTGGAGGGCCGGCAAGAGCGGGCTCTCCAGGACGGCTTCGATCGTCTGGCCGTCCGCCGTGATCTTCACTGTCTTCATCATCACAGCCTCACTTCTGGTCCTTGACGGGCTTGAGCTTGAACTTCGTCTGCTCGCACGTGCGCTCGTACTTGCCGCTCACCACCTTCAGCGAGCCGTACTTGCACACGTCGTAGCACACGCCGCACTGGATGCACTTGTCCTGGTCCAGCACGTGGAGAGTCTTCTTCTTGCCCTCGATCGCGTCCGTCGGGCACTCCTTGCGACAGATCCCGCACGCCGTGCACAGATCGTCCACGATCTCGTAGCGGATGAGCTCCTTGCACACCAGCGCGCGGCACACGTGCTCGCCGATGTGCTCCTCGTACTCCTCTTCGAAGAACTTGATCGTGCTCACCAGCGGGTTGGCCGCCGTGCCACCGAGCGCGCACAGGCTCGCCTCCTGCACCACCTCCCCCAGGTCCTTCAAGACCTCCAGCTGCTCCTTCTTCCCCTTGCCCTCGCAGATGTCGTCCAGGATCCAGCCCATCTGGCGCAGGCCTTCACGGCACGTCACGCACTTGCCGCACGACTCGTCCTCGAGGAACTTCGTGAAGTACCGCGCCACGTCCACCATGCACGTGGCCTCGTCCATCACGATGGCACCGCCCGAGCCCATCATCGAGCCCGCCTTGGTCAGCGAGTCGAAGTCCACCGGCAGGTCCAGCAGCTTCGCCGGAATAGCGCCTCCAGACGGCCCGCCCGTCTGCACCGCCTTGAACTCCTTGCCACCCAGGATCCCGCCACCGATGTCGTAGATGAGCTGATGGAGCGTCAGGCCCATCGGCACCTCCACCAGACCCGTGTTCGCCACCTTGCCCACCAGCGAGAAGATCTTCGTCCCGCTCGATTTCTTGGTGCCGATCCCGGTGAACCATTTCGCGCCCCTGTCGATGATCAGGGGAACGTTCGCCCAGGTCTCCACGTTGTTGAGATTCGTGGGACGGTTGTACAGGCCCTGCACCACCGTGTGGATGTGCTTCGCGCGAGGCTCGCCCACCTCGCCCTCGATCGAGGCCATGAGCGCGGTGCTCTCCCCGCACACGAACGCCCCGCCACCACGGTTGATCTTGATGTCGAAGCTCAGACCCGAGTCCAGGATGTTCGAGCCCAGGAAGCCGTAACGCCGCGCGTCCTCGATCGCCTTGATCAGAGTCTCCACCGCCAGCGGGTACTCGTGCCGGATGTACACGTAGCCGTCCGTGCCACCGATTGCCCACGCGCCTATGAGCATCCCCTCGATCACCCGGTGAGGGTTGCCCTCGATCACCGAGCGGTCCATGAACGCTCCGGGGTCGCCCTCGTCCGCGTTGCAGATGATGTACCGGATCCCGTCGGGCGCCGGCGCGTTGCGGCACGAGCGCCACTTGCGACCCGCCGGGAAGCCCCCGCCTCCGCGCCCGCGCAGGTTCGCCCTGTCCACCTCCTCGAGCACCTTCTCCGGGTCCATCGCCAGCGCCTTGGCCAGCGCCTGGTACCCGCCGTTTGCCAGGTAGTCGTCGATGTCGAACGGGTCGATCCGGCCGTTGAGGTCGAACACCAGACGTTTCTGGTGCTTGTAGAACGGGATGTCCGCCTCCAGCTTCACGATCTCGTCCGTCGTGGGCGTGCGGTAAAGAAGCCTCTCCACCACGTCGCCCTTCTCGAGCGTCGTCTCGAGCACCTCGGCCACGTCCTTCGGCTTGAGGTGCTGGTAGAACACCCCGGACGGGTGGTGCACGATGAGCGGGCCCTTCTCGCAGAATCCGTGGCAGCCCGTGAGCATGAGCGAGACCTTCTTGCCCAGCTTCTTGCCCTCGATCTCCGCCGTCATCGCCTCGGCCAGCTCCATCGCGCCGCTCGCACGGCACCCGGTGCCCGCGCACAGGTAGATCACGTGCTCCAGGGGCGCCTTGAGCTTCTCGGCCTCCTTCGACGCCTTCTTCAGATCCTTGCTCGTCTGGATGGGAACCTGCATGTGTCTACTCCTTGGCCGCGGCTGCTTCCTTCTTGATCCTCTTCAGGAGCCTGCCCAGGCCCTCCACGGTCAGGTTGCCGTGGTACTCCTTGTCCAGCACCACCAGCGGACCCAGCGCGCACGCGCCCACGCAGCCCACCGTCTCCATCGTGAAGAGCATGTCCTCGGTGGTCTTGCCCGCCTTGACGTCCATGTCCAGCTCCACCTTGTCCACCAGCCTCGGCGCCCCGCACCTTGTCCACCAGCCTCGGCGCCCCGCGCACGTGGCACGTCGTGCCGATGCACACCGTGCAGATGTGCTTGCCGCGAGGCTCCAGGCTCAGCGACTTGAAGAACGTCGCCAGACGGTAGATCCGCGTGAACGGCAGTTTCAGACGCTCCGCCACGCTCTCCAGGGTCTCGCGCGGAAGCCAGTTCTCCTCTTCCTGGATGTCCTGCAGGATCCCCAGCAGGTTCGCGTCCGAGTTGCCGTGCCTCTCCAGGATCGTGCTTAGCTGTACCGGCGTCATGGCTTGACCTCCTCCTGCCCGGCCAGGATGAGCTTGTACATCTCCGTGACCGCGCACGATGACGTCTTCTCGGCCTCGCCCTCCTCGAGCTCCTGCACGAACGTGAGCGTGCCAGTGGGGCAGGCCTCCACGCAGGCCGGCAGCAGCCCCTCGCTGACCCGATCCACGCACTGGTCGCACTTCTCCACGTGCGAGTGGTCGGGCGTCATGCGCGGCACTCCGTACGGGCAGGCGATGGCGCAGTTCTCGCAGCCCACGCACAGCTCGTCGTTGACCACGACCGGCTCGCCGGACCCGGCGCGCGTCATCGCGCCCGTCGGGCAGACGGCCATGCACACGGCCGCGGCGCAGTGGTGGCAGCTCGTGGGAACGGCGAGGATGCCCACCTTCTTGACGTACATGTTCGAGTACGGAGGCGGGTCTTCCTCGAGCGCTCCCAGGAGCGTCCCCGATCTGGAGTGCTTGATGAAGCAGGCCTGGTGGCAGCGCTCGCACCCCATGCACGTTTCGACTCTAACCTTGATAGTGCCCTTCACGTGTCGTTTCTCCTCGATGCCTGAAGTTCGTCTCAGCCCGTCATCTCGCCGAGGAAGGCGCGGATCAGCTCGGCCGTCTTTGGGTGCCTGACGATCAGCACGTCGCCGCCTGCCATGAGCATCGTGACCGCCGTGATGGCCTCCATGAGCACGCCGCGCGACGCGGGGTCGCCCAGCTCGGGCATCTCGTCCGCCGAGGCCTTGGCCTCCTTGACCTTCCATACTTCTATCCCGAGGTTGCAGTACAGCGGGTACTGCAGCTTGTCGTCCTCCTGTGCCAGGGCGGCCATGCGGGCGCGCTCCATCACGGAGTAGCAGTACTCAAGGCCGTAGCCCAGCCCGCCCACGGTCGGGTCGACGAGGATGCGGTTCTCGGCCACGCCCAGGTTGCCCAGCAGGATGTTGAGCTGCTTGGCCAGGTTGATGTCGATGGGCGTGGAGGCGATGGCCGTGTGCTTGAACCCGATCACGGCGGCGCCGAGCTGCTTGTGGTTGTCCTCCACGATCGGACCGATGGCGAGATCCCTGTCTGCCAGCGCCTCGGCCGCGGCCTTGAGGATCTCGGTGTCTTTCTCAGGGTTGCCGCAGCCCCAGAGCGTGAGCGGCACGTCCACGGCGCCGGCTACCTTCTTGACCACCTCGATCGTCTCGTCCACGCCCCGGTTCTCGCCGTTGGGATCCGTGCCCAGGAGGAAGAGGTGGATGAGGTCCGCCTTGTACTCGTCGACGGCCTTCTTGGCCCAGGCGGCGGGGTCCTTCATGACGTCCTCGCCGATGGCCTTCTTCAGCTCGTCGGCCCACTCGGCGGGAAAGACGTCCGTCACCTCGAACCCGATGCGCGGCGGGTTGGGCATCTCGCCCTCGAACAGGTGGAAGGGGTAAGCGGTCTCGCCTCCGACCTTGAAGCCCTTCTCGCCTCCCACGGCGATCTCCCGGATCGTGCCAGTGAAGGACTGCTTGGGTATTTCGACTGCCATGATGGACCTCCGTACTGGGACCCGCGTCCCGGGTTGATGGCCGGGCTCAGGCCGGGGTCTTGCGCTTCTCGCTGCCGAACCAGTCGTCGCTGTACCAGTACCGCTCTCCGGTTTCGAGGTACATGAGCATCTGCTTGCGGTCCGTTATCTTGGCGCGCCAGTCGTCCGCGGCCTCGGGCTTGCCTTCCTGGGTCTCGGCGTCAAGGATCTCGATCTCCTTGCCGTCCCTGTTCTTGACCTTCTTGGTCTTGCCGTCACTCATGGTTTCATCCCTTGGTAAAAGCGGTTCAGGGCCTTCTGTTCGAGTTGTTCTCCACCGGATTGCCAAATCACCGCGGAAGCCCGCTTATTAACTGAAGAGTAACCAACGGACCCCGTCCCGCCGAGCCGCCGCCGGTCCGTCCTGCCCCGACCC
Source organism: Deltaproteobacteria bacterium (assembly GCA_019310245.1). Lineage (GTDB taxonomy): Bacteria > Myxococcota_A > Polyangia > DRWM01 > DRWM01 > JAFDER01. The sequence goes on along the minus strand of JAFDER010000042.1, from coordinate 13,200 downwards.
CCCTCGGGGGCGCGGGACGGGCACCGGGACTGCCGGTAGAGCATCAATTTTATATAGTCAAATCAGGGTCTTTGTAAAGGGTTTTTGTAGTTAAGAAATTTCTTATACAATTACACTGCTGTGCGATAAGCCGTGTTACGGATCTGCTAGGAGTGACACGAATGAGCGCTCAGTCAGTGAGCTGGAGGTCCTCCACGAGCCCCCTGACCGCGGTCACGAATGCGTTGCCGGCGGGCAGTTCGAACACGGATCGGTGGTCCAGATCGTAGCGGGCCACCTCCTCGTCCTCGGGCAGCACCGCGAGCAGCTCGAGACCCGTGGAACGGGCCAGCTCCTCCACCCTGGGATCGAGTCCCGAGGCGGGGACCCTGTTGATCACGAGGCCGACCCTATTGACCTGGAGGCCCAGCTCGTCGATCAGCCCCCGGATGCGGTGGGCCGCCTCGATGCCCCGCCGGGCGTGGTCCGCGACGAGGAGCAGGGCGTCGGGCTTGCGCGTGGTCATGCGGCTGATGTGCTCGAGGCCCGCCTCGTTGTCCATCATGACCACGGGGTAGTTCTCCTGCAGCTTCTCCATGTACGCGCGCAGCACGTTGTTCGCGGCGCAGTAGCACCCCTGGCCCTCGGGACGGCCCATGACGAGCATGTCCACGTCGTCCGTCTCCACCACGGCGCTCATGAGCTTCATCTCGAGGAAGGCCTCCTTGGTCATGCCGGGAGGCAGGCCGGCCCTCTCCACCATGAAGTCCTCGCGCACCGCGCCCAGGGTCTTGTCCACATCGATGCCCAGCAGCTCGCCCAGGTTCGCGTTCGCGTCCGCGTCCACGGCCAGCACGGGCCGCTTTCCGGCATCGATGAGCACGCGCGTGATCACGGCCGCGGTCGTCGTCTTGCCGGTGCCGCCCTTGCCGGCCGTGGCGATCACGCGCGTCACGTCGGCCCGGCCTCCTTGTCGCGCTCGATGTGGGCGTAGGCGTTGTGGTTGTGGATGGACTCGATGTTCTCGAAGTCCACGCTGAACCACGTGATGTTCTCGTCCGAGATCAGCTTCTCGGCGACGGCACGCACCACGTCCTCGGCGAACATGGGATTGGCGTAGGCTTTCTCCGTGACGTACTTCTCGTCCTCGCGCTTGAGCAGGGCGTAGATGTCGCAGGAGGCGCAGGACTCGATCAGCTCGATGAGGTCCTCGATCCAGAGGAACTTGTCGAAGCGCACGGAGAGCTCGACCATGCCCCTCTGGTTGTGCGCACCCGTGCTGGAGATCTCCTTGGAGCAGGGGCAGAGGGTCGTCACGGGCACGGCCACCTTGACGCCCATGCGCACGTCGTGGTTCACCACGCCGTGGATGGTGCACCGGTACTCCATGAGGCTCTCGGCACCCGAGACCGGGGCCGTCTTGCGCATGAAGTAGGGGAAGGCGACCTCGAGGTGGGCCTCCTCGGCCTGCAGCTCCTTCTTGATGGCCCTGAGGATGAGCGGGAAGGAGCGGATGTTCATCTGCCCGCGGAAGCGGTTGAGCACCTCGATGAACCGGCTCATGTGGGTTCCCTTGAACTCCTTGGGCAGGTTCACGTACATGTTGATCGAGGCCACGGTCTGCTGGGTCCCGTCCCTCTTGTCGAGCACGGTGACCGGGTACTCGATGCCCCTCACGCCGACCTTGTCGATGGGAATGTTGCGGGGATCGGACATGCTCTGGACGTCTGCCAGCTCGCCGAGGTTCACCGCCTCAGACGAGGCGGGGCCAGGATGTGCGGCTCGCTTTGCCACGCGGCACCATCACCTTTCAGCCCCCGGTCCGGCATCGTCGCATATAGCCCCCCCCGCCGGCCGATGCAACCCTGGTTACTCCAGGTTGTTGTGCACCTTGGCCGAGCGGATCGTGTTCATCATGAGCATCGTGATGGTCATGGGCCCCACTCCGCCGGGCACGGGCGTGATGTGGCTCGCGACCTCCCTGACCGCGTCGTCCACGTCACCGCACAGCCCGTCGTCCGTGCGGTGGATGCCCACGTCGATGACCACGGCGCCGGGCTTGACCATGTCGGCCTTGATGTACTTGGGCACTCCGGCTGCGGCGATGAGGATGTCGGCGCGCTTGGTGTGGAAGGCCACGTCCTTGGTGCGCGTATGGCAGACCGTGACCGTGGCGTTGGCGCCCACGGCCTTCTGGAACAGCATGTTGGCCAGGGGCTTGCCCACGATGTTGCTGCGGCCCACGATCACCACCTCGGCGCCCGAGGTCTCGATGCCCGAGCGGAGGAGGAGCTGGATGCAGCCGTGCGGCGTGCAGGGCAGGTACGCCGGACTGCCGGTCACGAGCTTGCCCACGTTCATGGGATGGAACCCGTCCACGTCCTTTTCCGGATCGATCGCCATCAGCACCTTCTCGTCGTTGATGTGCTTGGGAAGGGGGAGCTGCACGAGGATGCCGTGGACCTCGGCGTTGTTGTTCAGCTCGTCGATGAGGCCCAGGATCTTCGCCTCGGACGTGTCCTCGGGCAGGTCATGGGAGAAGCTCTTGATGCCCAGCTTCTCGCACGTGATCCTCTTGTTCTTCACGTAGACCTGCGAGGCCGGATCCTCGCCCACGATGATGACCGCGAGGCCGGGGACCACGTTGTGCTTCGCCTTGAGCTCCTCGCACTCGACCTTGAGTTCCGCCTTGATCTCCTTGGAGATCTTCTTGCCGCTGATGATCTGGGCTGTCATGAAAAAACCTCTTTTGGATGAGTGTTTCCGAAAGAACCGCGCGGCCTGTTTTTAACGGATGAGAACTGTGCCGTCAAGCAAGGACGGGGCGGGTCACTCTGCGGGTTCGCGCGTCATGACGACGCAGGGCCCGAGCCGGCATCCCCTGAGGAAGTCCGAGGCGGACATGCACCTCTTCCCCGTGGCCTGGATCTCGAGGATCTCGATCCATCTCCTTCCGCACCGGACGAGCATCCGACCGTCCCCGGAAAAGCAGGATCCCGCCGGTCCATCGGATGGCTCGGGTGCGTCCGGCGGAGGGATCCGCACCGAGCGGATGCAGGCCTGCCTGTCTCCCATGCAGGTGCGCGCCCCGGGCCACGGCGTCATCGCGCGCACGTGGCGGACCACCTGCTCGGCCGGCGCCGTCCAGTCGATCAGGCCGTCGGTCTTGCTGAGCCGCGGGGCAAGGGTCGCCTCGCCCTCCTGCGCGACCGGCTCGAGCTCGCCGGAGATGTAGCGCGGAAGCTCCGAGGCGATGAATGCCCCGGAGGCCATGGCCAGCCGTTCGGAGAGCTCGCCCGCCGTCTCGTTCTGCCCGAGGGGCATGGTCGTGGACGCGATCACGGGCCCGGTGTCCATGCCCTCGTCCATGCGCATGAGACACAGGCCCGTCTCCTCGTCCCCGCTGAGGATGGCCCACTGAACCGGTGCCGCGCCCCTGTGCCGCGGCAGCAGCGAGGCGTGCAGGTTGACGCACCCCATCTGCGGGATGTCCAGGATCGCGCGCGGCAGGAGGCGCCCGAAGGCGGTGACGAAGAAGAAGCGCGCCTGCGCGGCCCGCAGCTTGTCGACGAATCCGACGTCCCGCATCGATGCGGGCTGCACCACCTCGATCCCCATCTCGAGAGCGGCCTGCTTGACGGGCGAGGGTGCGACCCTGCGGCCGCGGCCCGCCGGCCTGTCCGGCTGGGTCACGACGAGGGACACGCTGGCCACTCGTAAAAGCGCTTCGAGCGACGGCACGGCGAACTCCGGCGTGCCGAAGAAGACGCAGGACGGCCCCGTCACGCTTCTCCGTAATACGTGGCCGCGGTGTTCGGGCCCTCGGAGACCCTGACGCCGTGCACCCTTGCCGCCGCTCCTGCGAGCCTCTGCGCCATCTGCTCGAAGATGTGCCGGGCCAGGTTCTCGGTGGACGGGTTGATCTCGTCGAAGGGGGGGATCGCGTTCAGGTCCTGGTGATCCAGCACGTCGAGGATCTCTCCCAGGTCCTTCTTGACCACCTTGAAGTCGATGACCAGGCCGATGTCGTCCAGCGTCTCGCTGCGCAGCGTGACGGTCACGAACCAGTTGTGGCCGTGCATCCGCTCGCAGGCTGACCCCTGATCCCTCAGCCTGTGGGCCGACGAGAAGTGATCCATGACCTCGATCTCGTACATCAGTCGAATACCTCCGAGTACAGGGCGCGGTACGTGTCCTTGCCCGTGGCGAGCCGCGCGGACACGGGGGCGACCTGCTTGACCAGCTTCACCACGTCCGCGCTGAGCCGGCGGATGTCCCACTGTGCGTGCGCGTCCATCCGGATGCGCGCGAGGTGGTAGACCTCGCGCAGGTTGCACGTCAGCAGCACGCGCCTGCGGTGCGCGTTCGTCAGGAGGTACTCCGCGGCCGGGCCTCCCACGCTCTCGTAGGCCTCCGCACTTCTCGTGAAGACCTCCTGGAACGCATCCCGGAGGCCCGTCTCCAGCACGCTGTCGGGAAAGGTGCACTGCAGTGACGGATCGTAGGGCTGGGTGATCTGCGTGGAGATCCTGTGCCTCTTGAGCTGTGCAAACGCGCTGGCCGAAAGCTCCATCTCGAAGGTGAAGAAGGCCGTCTCGAACGCCCGCGGTGGAGGGTCGAACGCGGTCAGCCTCTCCATCGAGCCGAGCACGAACCGCTCGAAGCGGCCGCCGTCCTCGCGCATGCCGCGCGCCGCGGCGAGGCACTCGTCGTACGGGCGGTCCGAGGCCGAGAACAGCAGGGACGCGCAGATCTCGTCGTCAGGGTCGGGGCTGTGGTCCACGAGCCTCACGTCGCCCCGCTCCCCTGAGAAGCCTGTCGAAGGGAGCGGCCCGAGGACCTTGCCCGCGGCCTCGCGCAGGTCCGAGGCCCCGTGTTTCAGGAAGTCGTCGGAGACCTCCTTGCCGAACGTCTCCTTGAACTTCGCTGGATCGGACAGGATGATGAGCGAGGGCACGACCTTCACCGCCTCGTCGTAGAGCTTTGCGCTCAGCTCGCGCACCTCGACGAGCGGGTGGTGCCGGAGCTTGCGGATGACGTGCTCGAGGTTGCGCGCGTTGGCCGAGAATCCCAGCTGGGTCTCCGTGGCGAGGCACAGCGCGTAGCGCGCATCCTCCTTGGCCCATCCCTCGACCGTGCTGCGGTCCCTCTTCGATCCCTCCATCTCCGGGTGCAGGGAGCGGTGGTGGTCGTGGAGCCTCGGCAGGGCCTCCTTGTAGAGTCCCACCTGGAGCTCCGCGATCCGCTCGAGGGTCTTCCTGTCCTCGGCGCCGAACTCCTCCGGCACCACGTAGTCGCCCTCGAGCGTGATGTACCGCTGGCTCTTCTCCGTGTAGGAGCACAACCTCGCCTCCTCGAGCGCCTCGAGTGCGAGGCGGGAGACGCCGAGGATGTCGAAGTTGATCTGCACGTGCTCGGCCACCGAGTGGTGCCCCATTCCGAACACGATGACGCTGTTGGACTTGCGCGAGGCCGTGACGTCGCGCCTCGCCTGGGCGCGAAGCTCCGTCACCGGCTCCGGGTACCTGCTGATGCGCGCGTAGGCCGCCGACAGCGTCTCCGGCGACACGGGGTTCGTGGGATCGAAGCGCCCCTGACGCATGTCCTCCACGAACTCGTGGTCCAGGCTGTATCCCGCGAGAACGACCTGCATCCCGCCTCCTGCGTGCCGCTCCCCTGAGCTTGTCGAAGGGGAGCCTGCCTCATATCACGTAATGGGGACTTTAAGGCGCTCCTCTCGATCGCGTCAATGGATCACGAACGGGGTCAGACCCCTCTTAACGATGACCCCTTTTAACCTGACCTAGAAGACGAGGGAGAGCTTGGCGGCGACGATGTTGATGACCCAGTAGGTGCGGGCCTCGATCTTGAAGTCGAAGCCGAAGTGCTCTGCGACCATGAGCCGGCCGCCGAAATCGACGTAGACGAGGGGGACGACCTGCCACCCGCCCGTGAGCTTGAGCGTCTTCTCGGGTGCCATGCCCGGGCGGGGCGAGAAGGTGATGAAGCTCATCCCACCCGAGATGAAGAGCGACTTCCCGAGATCGCCCCAGCGGTACTGGCCTCCCACGTCCACGGGGATCGCATGGTCCCAGTGCTTGGACGGGCTCAGGTAGCCGATCTGGGCGAACCCGCCGATCCCGCTCCCCGCTCGGGTGATGCCGATGGAGCCTCCGAAGCTCCAGCTCCAGCTCTGCGATGCATCGACAAGGGCCGTGAAGGCGGACGTGCCGCTGAGCACCAGGCGGATCCTGTGGGTCCTTGCACCTGGCAATTCGTCCTCGGAGACGTTCACGACGGGCTCGGCATCGGCCGCGTGCGCGGCGCCCTCGAATGCCAGGAGCGCCGCGAGCAATAACGGTATTCCCTTCCAGCTCCCCACACCTGGAACGTATGGTGGAACCCCCGTGTGGTCAACGGGAGACCCCACCGGAATCGTGCGGATCTGCACCGAAAATCACCGCTCGGGACGGCCCGGGCGCGTTGACACCGGTGATCGCCGGCCCTACTATCCTTCGCCGTGCCAGGGCAGACGCACACGCCGGCCATCACGCGCCGCGAGGCGCTCGAGCTGATGATGCTCGAGGACGAGGACGTGCAGCCTCTGCTCGACCGGGCAGCATCGGTGAGGGCATCGCGCTTCGGCGATGCGGTGAGGCTGTGCGCCATCTCGAACGCCAAGAGCGGGCGCTGTCCCGAGCACTGCGACTTCTGCACCCAGTCCGTCAGGTTCGAGACGGACGCCCCGTCCCATTCCATGAAGGATCCGAGGACGATCGCGGACGAGGCGCGCAGGGCCGGGGAGGCAGGGGCGCGGGAGTTCTCCATCGTGACCTCCGGACGGTCGCTCGGGTCCGAGCGCGACATTGCCGCCGTCGAGGAGGCCGTGAGGCTCATCGTGGACGAGACGGGCCTCGAGGTGTGCGCCTCGCTCGGCGAGGTGTCACGCGACGTCCTCGTCCGCCTCAGGGACGCGGGCCTCGTGCGCTACCACCATAACGTGGAGACGGCCCCGTCCTTCCACTCCTCCATCGTGCACACGCACAGCTACGAGGACGAGGTTCGTGTCGTCAGGGAGGCGAGGGACGTGGGGCTCAAGGTGTGCTGCGGCGGCATCCTCGGCATGGGCGAGACGCGCGAGCAGAGGGTCGAGATGGCGTTCGCGATCAAGGAGATCGACCCGCAGTGCGTGCCGCTCAACTTCCTCGACCCCAGGCCGGGCACGCCGCTCGCGGAGCTCGACGAGCTCACGCCGCTCGAGTGCCTGAAGATCATCGCCGTGTTCAGGCTCGTGATGCCGGAGACGCACATCTTCGTGTGCGGCGGCCGCGAGCGGAACCTGAAAGGTCGCCAGGCCGAGATCTTCCGCTCCGGGGCCACGGGCACCATGGTCGGCGACTACCTCACCACCAAGGGACAGCCTGCCGACGAGGACCGGCGCATGATCGCCGAGGCCGGGTTCCGCGTCGAGGGCGCGGGCCCGGAATCCCCGGAATGAAGAAGGCGCTCACCGCGCGGCTCGCCGCGCTGGGGCACGATGGCCTGATCAGGCGCACCGTCGCGATCGGTTCCTCGCCCGGCCCCGTGGTCAAGGTCTCCGGCAGGGAGGTGATCAACCTCTCCTCCAACGACTACCTCGGGCTCGCCGCGCACCCGGCCTTGAAGAAAGCGGCGCACGAGGCCTCGGAGTCGCTCGGAACGAGCGCCGCTGCGGCCCGCCTCGTGACCGGCACGCTCGAGGTGCACGAGGACCTGGAGAAGGCCATCGCCTCGTTCATCGGGGCGCCCCGGGCGCTGCTGTTCGGCTCGGGATACCTCGCCAACGTTGGCGTGCTCGCGTCCCTCGCCTCCGAGGGGGGGGTTATCTACTCGGACGAGCGCAACCACGCCTCCATCGTGGATGCGTGCCGGCTGGCCGACGCGTCGGTGCGCATCTACCGGCACAGGGACGTCTCCCACCTCAGCAGGCTTCTCGCCAAGACCTCCTCCGAGAAGGGTCCGCGAATCGTCGTCACCGAGAGCGTGTTCTCCATGGACGGGCACCTCGGTCCGGTACAGGAGATCTGCGATCTTGCCGAGCGTGCGCGGGCCTGGGTCTACGTGGACGAGGCCCACGCCTTCGGCCTGCTCGGGCCCTCGGGCCGGGGCCTTGCCGCCGATTTCCTCGCCCAAGGCCGCGTGCACGTGATCATGGGCACGCTCGGCAAGGCTCTCGGGTCCTACGGGGCGTTCGTGGCCGGGAGCACGGAGCTCGTCGAGTATCTGACGAGCACGACCAGGACCTTCCTCTACTCGACCGCCCTGCCTCCGCACGTGATCGCCGCCTCGAAGGCCTCTCTCGGGATCGTGTCCGGCGACGAGGGCGACGCCCTGCGCGAGAGGCTGCAGCACAACACGAGCTTCTTCAGGGGTGGACTGGCGGCGCAGGGATGGGAGCTCGGCGAGGCCCAGGGCCCCATCCTGCCCATCATCGTGGAGGGCCCGCGGAAGGCCGTCGCGCTCGCCGATTCGCTCCTCATGAGAGGCGTGCTCGTGCGCGCGATGCGGTTCCCGACCGTGCCGAGGGGATCCGAGCGTCTGCGGGTCGTCGTCTCGGCCGGCCACGACGAGGACCACCTCAGGGCCGCGCTCGGCGCATTCGGCGAGGCGCGCAGGGAAGGGGCATGACGGACACGAAGGATCTCGTCGAGGCGGATCGCCGCCACTTCTGGCACCCGTTCACGCAGATGTCCACCTGGATCGAGGACGAGGAGGTGGTGGTCATCGAGAGCGGGCGGGGGTGCTGGCTCGTCGACACAGAGGGCAGGCGATACCTGGACGGCGTCTCGAGCCTGTGGTGCAACCTCCACGGCCACCGGGTCGAGGCCATCGACGACGCGGTGCGCGCACAGCTCGATCGCATCGCGCACTCGACCACGCTCGGGCTCACGAACGTGCCCGCCGCGAGGCTCGCCGGGAGGCTCGCGCAGATCGCCCCGCCGGGCCTCACCCGGGTCTTTTTCTCCGACTCCGGCGCCACGGCCGTCGAGGCGGCGCTCAAGCTCGCCTTCCAGTACCACGTCCAGACCGGCATGAGATCCCGCACCCGCTTCGCCGCCCTGGGCTCCGCCTACCACGGCGACACGGTGGGGTCCGTGAGCATCGGAGGCATCGAGGCCATGCACGGCATGTTCGCGCCCCTGCGCTTCGACGTGGTGCGCGTCCCGACTCCCGACTGCCTGCGCTGCCCGCGCGGCCTCGACCGCGCCTCCTGCAGGCTCGAGTGTGCGGACGAGGCCGTGCAGATCCTCGAGCGGCACGCGCGGAGCCTCGCGGGGCTCGTCGTCGAGCCTCTCGTGCAGGGCGCGGCTGGCATGATCGTCCAGCCCGAGGGCTACCTGTCCCGGCTCGCCGGGGCGTGCGGGAGGCTGGGCATTCTGCTCATCGCGGACGAGGTGGCCACGGGGTTCGGCCGCACGGGCACGCTCTTCGCGTGCACCCAGGAGGACGTGAGGCCCGACATCCTGTGCCTCGCCAAGGGGCTCACGGGGGGCTACCTGCCCCTGGCCGCCACGCTGGCCACCGAGGAGATCTTCTCCGCCTTCCTCGGCACGCCCGCGTCGGGCCGGGCCTTCCTGCACGGCCACACCTACACGGGCAATCCCCTGGGCTGCGCCGCGGCCCTGGCCAGCCTGGATCTGCTCGAGCCCATGCTCGAGACCCTGCCCGCGCGCGCGGAGCGCTTCGGCGAGCTGCTCGAGCCTCTCGCAGATCTCGATCACGTGGCCGAGATCCGCCGCAGGGGGTTCATGGTCGGCATCGAGGTCATGCAGGATCCCGGGTCGCGGACGGCCTATCCCGCCGACCTGCGCACGGGGCACCGGATCATCAACGAGGCCCGCTCCCGCGGCGTCATCATCCGGCCGCTGGGCGACGTGGCGGTCCTCAACCCGCCGCTCTCCATCTCCGACGAGGAGATGGAGCTCCTTGTCCGCGTCACGGGCGAGAGCATCGCGGCAGTGACGGAGGCGTGATGAACCGAGGCCTTCTCGTCGTCGGAACCGACACGGGCGTGGGCAAGACCGTGATCTCCACCCTCCTGCTCGCGGTTCTTCGAAAGAGGGGCGCTCGCGTCGCCGCCTTCAAGCCCGTCGAGACGGGCTGCGATCCCGATCCCATGGATGCCATCATGCTCTCCGAGGCCGCCGGAGCGTCGGATCCGCTCGACGTCGTCTGCCCCTACCGTTTCAGGCTGCCCGCCGCACCCGAGGCCGCGGCCCGGGCAGAGGGCAGGACGATCGATCCGGATCGGCTCGAGGAGTGCTTCGCAAAGCTCTCCGCCGGCGGACGCTTCGTGCTCGTCGAGGCCGCCGGCGGGGCGGGCACGCCCTACGCGCCCGACATGCTCGGTCTCGACCTGGCGCGGCTTCTCGACCTGCCCGTCCTGCTCGTGGCCCGCGCAGTGCTCGGCACCGTGGGCCAGACGCTCGTCGCCCTGCACGCCGTCCAGTCGGTCGGGGCGCTCTGCGCCGGCATCGTGCTCAGCCGGGTGCCCGGAGCAGTGCCCGGACCCGAGGACCCCACCAACGTGCCGCTCATCGAGGCGCACGCCGCTCCCGTGCCCGTCCTGGGCGTCCTGCCCCGGCTCCCCGAGCCGGCCCCTTCCTCCATCGAGGATCTGGCCGCCCTTATAGAGGATCACGTGGACGTGGATCGCATCCTTCGTTGACCTGTCCGTGAACATGGGTCAGGATATGCCCTGAGGCCTTCTAGGGGGGCACATGTCCGACCGCAAGAAGCAGGATCTTCCCCGCGGGTTCAGCCGGCGCCGTCTGAACAGGCTGGGGATGGAGATCCCCATCAACCTGGAGAGGATCCTCCTGGGTGCGGCGCGCGATGAAGCCTTCCGTGAGGACCTGTTCGAGGATCCGTCTCGGGCCGCTGCAGACGGCGGATTCGACCTGACGGCCACCGAGATCGCCATGCTCACTGCAATGGACCGGTCCACGCTCGAAGCGATGATCGGAGGTTTCGGAACCGAGCGAGTTCGCCGCGGCCGGTTCGCGAGGCATGTGGCCGCGGCCGTGGCGGGAACCATGGTCATCTCCGTTGGCTCGGGATGCTATTCTGCCGGGACCTTGCCCGAGCCTCCGGAGGATTCGCGGACGGAAGCGGACGTTCGGGTGGATCTCGTCGGGCCCTCTGACGGCATCTCGGCCGATTTCCCCGATCTGGCCGATGCAAACGATCCGATCGACGAGGATGATGAGGATCCTGGTGAAGACGAGGCTGACGACGCCGAGGAGGAGTCCGATGGCTGAGAAGAAGGTGCGCAGGCAGATCAAGGGCTCCCGCAAGAGCAATGTGCCGCGCGTGGGCAGGGAGATCCCCATCAACCTCGAGCGGATCATGATGCAGGCCGTGCGCGACGAGGCCTTCCGTGAGAGGCTCATCGAAGACCCCGTGGGAGCATCCACCGACGAGGACTTCGAGCTCAAGGGCACGGAGAGGGCCATGCTCTCGGCCATGGACCGCTCCACGATCGAGGCCCTGGTCCAGCGGTTCGGGGCGCCGAAGGCGCGCAGGAGCGGGTTCGCCAAGGGAGTGGCCGCGGCCGTGGCCGGATCCATGATCATCTCCGTCTCGGCCTGCGGCGAGACGAAGGGCGTGGGTCCCGAGCCGCCCGACGGCACGACGGACAGCACGGACCCGATCGTGGACGACGCTGCGGACGTGGCGCCCACCGGCATCCTGCCCGACATGCCCGACGTGTACGAGGAGCCCATCGAGGACGGCCTCGACGCGGACGTGATTGTGGACACGCCGCACGAAGGCTCCTGGGGCGTCCTGCCGGACATGCCCGACGACGTGGACGACGATGGCTGATCGCGACAGACGGTGGGAAGTGAAGGGTTCTCACGAGAGGAAGGGCCAGGGGCTCGAGCTGGAGATCCCGGTCTCGCTGGAGCTGGTCCTGATCCGTGCGAGCAAGGATGCGGCGTTCCGCGCGGCGCTGCTCGAGGATCCCTTGGAGGCTCTCGAGGAGCAGGGGATCGAGATGAAGCCCTCCGAGACGGCCATGCTGCTGTCCATGAGACGCGGCGTCCTCGAGACGACGATCGACCGGCTCCGGCCGGAGGTCCACGGCCGGAGCCGCTTTGCGCGCAAGGTGGCCACGGCCGTGGCGGGCAGCCTCGTCGTGAGTGTCATGTCCTGCGGCGAAGCGACCTCGGAGGCGGACGTGCGCATCGATGTGTGCGGTGGTGTCGGGCCGGACATGCCCTGGGACATGCCGGTCGAATCCGACGTGGAGGAGGCCACCCCGGATCCGCTCGACGACGTGTATTCACCCGATGCGATCGACGCGGAGGACGACGCGGACGACGCGGACGACGCGGACGAGGACGCCGAGGACGATGCGGAGGAGAGCGATGGGTGAGAGGCGAAGGCTCCGGCCTGTGAAGGGCTCTCATTCCATGAGCAAGAGGCTCACGGACATGGAGATCCCCATCACGCTCGAGCGCGTCCTCATCCGTGCTGCGAGCGACGCCTCCTTCCGGGAGTCCCTCCTCGACGATCCGGAGAGGGCCGTTGATGAGAACGATTACTGCATGGTCGCCTCCGAGAGGGCATCGCTCATGGCCATCCCGAGGTCCACCCTCGAGATCATGATCGACCGGTTCCGGCCGCTGAAGCACACACGGAGCCGGTTTGCACGGAAGGTCGTGTCCGCCGTCGCAAGCAGTCTCATCGTCACTGCTGCGTCCTGCGGCCCGGCCGATTCGAGCCGGGATGCTGCAGTCGAGGACACGGGTCCCGACGACGGCTACGACTTCGGCATTGACGCTCTCGGCGGCGACGTGCCTGACTGGCCTCCCGATGTCGTCGAGGAGGACGGTGATCCCGACGTGAGCGACGACGTGCTCGACGACGGTGATTCCTCTGATATGATGGACGTGGAGGACGAGAACGCGGACGAGGACGCAGACGAGGACTCCACGGACGACACGGAGGAGAGCGATGGGTGAGTACGGCAAGACAGGCAAGCCGGGCGAGGTGAGGGGCTCGTGCCAGAGGCGCGGGCTCAGGACCGAGAGCGAGATCCCGGTGGGCATCGAGCGCGTGCTGCTCAGGGCCGCGGAGGACGAGGCGTTTCGCGAGAGGCTGCTCGAGGACCCCGCTGCCGCGCTCAAGGGCGAGAGGCTCGCCGGATCCGAGACGGCGATGCTGCTCGCCATGGAC
>JAFDER010000288.1 GCA_019310245.1 Deltaproteobacteria bacterium | reverse complement strand
GATCCTGTCGTTCACCCCCGTGAGACGAGTCCTGAGGGCATCGATCTGGAAGCTGAAGTCCTCGAGCTCCGTGTCGAGCTCTGCGATCTCGGCCCTGAGGCGGCGGGCCTTGTCCTCGAGCCCCTGGCGTGGTGCGCCGGACAGGGTGGTGATGCCCTCCTCGTACTCGTTGAGCTGGGACTTGCGGCTCATGATCGAGAGGCGGGTCGTCGAGGCATCCTGGGCCAGATCGTAGAGCGCGTTGCGGATGCGGGCCGCCATCTCGTGCCGCTCGGCCTCGAGCTCCTGGACCGTCTGCGAGAGGTCCTTCAAGCGGCCGTGGACGTCCTCCAGCTTTCCGGTGCACGAGTCCATCCTGTCGAGCACCTCGTGGTGCTCGGAGCCGACGAGGCTCCTGGACGTCCTGGTGAGATCCTTCCACGAGCCGACCATGGTGGAGGCGAGCGAGGGCCTCATCTCAGGTCTCTCCCGGCTCCTGGCCTCGAGGCTGGAGACGCGCTCGGCCGTCAGGGGTGGAGGCATGAAGGCGTCCAGATCGCGCATCAGCGCGAAGGCATCCGGGTAACGGTAGCGCTGCTCCTTCTGCATCACCTTCGAGACGATGGCGCAGTACGCCTCGGGAGCGCAGCTGCGCAGCGATGGAGGCTGCTCGCTGATCTGCTTCGCCATGATCTGCACGGAGCTCTCCCCGTCGAAGGGAGGCCGGCCTGCGGCCATGGCATACGCCACGCAGCCCAGCGAGTAGAGGTCGGCCGACGCTCCGGGGTTGTCTCCGGTCACGATCTCCGGCGCCATGTAGTCGGGCGTGCCCAGGATGATCCCGCGACGAGGAAGATGTTGTCCGGCTTGAGGTCGCGGTGGATGATGCCCATGGCGTGCAGGGGACCGAGGACGGAGCAGATCTGGCGCAGGATGGGCACGATCCTCTCGATGGGCATGGGGCCCTTCTCGAGCGCCTGGCCAAGGGACTCGCCGTCGAGAAGCTCCATGGCCATGAACAGGATGCCGTCCGACATCTCCTCGAGCTCGTAGACCTCGACGATGTTCTCGTGCCGGATGAGGGCCGCGGCGCGGGCCTCCCGCAGGAAACGCTCCTTCTGGTCCGTCAGGTGCGTCATGACGGAAGCGAGGACCTTGACGGCGACCCGCCGGTCACGGTGCAGGTGCAGGGCGCGGTAGACCTTCCCCATGCCTCCCTCGCCGATGAGCTCGACTATTCTGTAGCTCCCTGCCAGCACCGTGCCCAGCATGGGATCGGCATGCTCGGCGAGCCTGCCTCCATCCAGCGGGCAGTAGTTGTGACCCTCAGGGTAAACGAGACCGCAGGAAGAGCAAAATCCCATTGTTTCCATGATGATACAATCCTCACCTGTCGTCAACGTTCGGGCACGGATGCCGGGATTCCCTCCACCCCTGCTTGTGGTACAACCGGGGTCATGGGTCTGGCGAGGATCAGGGGCCAGAACAGGGCGCTCAGGGCCGTGGGTCTGGCCATGGAGCAGAATCGGTTCCACCACGCCTACAGGTTCGAGGGGCCCGAGGGCGTGGGCAAGGAGCTCACCGCGCTCAGCATCGCGAAGGTCCTCAACTGCAGGGAGGGCAGGACCCTCGTGCTGGAGGCGGGCGACGGACAGGACGCGGTCACGCTGCCCGACTTCTGCGGCGAGTGCATCTCGTGCCGCAAGATCGAGTCGGGAAACCACCCCGACGTGCAGACCCTGACCACGGTCAAGAAGAAGGCGGCGATCTCGATCAAGCAGGTCCGCGAGCTCCACGGGTACATCATGTATCCGCCGAGCGAGGGCAAGGCGAAGGTCATCATCGTCAGGAACGCTGACAGGGTGACCGAGGAGGCGGCGAACGCGTTTCTCAAGCTGCTCGAGGAACCTCCGGCGAGGACCCACTTCTTCCTCGTCACGGCGCGCCCTCACAGGCTGCTGCCCACGATTACCTCGCGCTCAGTGCCGGTGCGTTTCTCGCCTCTCGACCCGGCCGACATGATGACCATCCTCGGCGGGCTCCTGCCCGACGAGCCGCCCGAGCAGATCGAGAGCATCGCCGCCATGAGCGGCGGCAGCATGGAGGCTGCCCTCGCACACGTGAGCGAGGAATGGAGCCAGGCGCTCGAGCAGGTCGTGGCGCTCGACCGGGCCTTCGCCGGCGGCGTGCACGGCGTGGTCCAGCTCCTGGACGAGATCCCCATTGGCCGCCAGGAGGTGGGCAGGCTCCTGTCCCTTCTCGAGATGTGGTACCGCGACGTGGCCTACCTGGGGGTGACGGGCGACCGTCAGGGCCTCATGCTCAAGGCCCTGGAGGACGATGTCGCCCGCCGCAGCGAGACGCTGTCGCCCGGCATGGCCTCGACCATGACCCTGCGCATCCCCGAGCACCGCGCCCTGCTCGAGAACTACGTGAACCCCCGGATGGTCATCGAGCGCCTCTACATGCAGCTGAAGTCCGAGGACGTGTAGCGCATCACGGATCTCTTCTCCTCAAGAATTCTTTTTCGTTTCGGTGAGTTGTGTTATAGAATCCACACCCTCATGACGGAGACTTCAAAGCCGCGCAAGCGGCGTCGGCGCAGGAAACGCCCGCGCAAGCCGCGCAGCGACGGGGACGAGAAGCGCCCCGGAGATGGCGGCGCGGAGCAGAGTGCCCGGGAGAGCGGGCCCACGCCCTGGAGCCAGCAGAGGGAGGAGGCGGACCGGGCCAGGCGCATGGTCGAGGAACGCAAGAAGCGCGAGATCGAGGAGAAGGACGTGGACCCCCGCAAGGTCTACTCGGACAGGCCCGTGTTTCTCGCCAGCCATGATGATCTCGAGGAGCAGTTCGTCGACGACCTCGTCGAGCCCGAGTGGAACATGGACGCGGAGTGGAAGCGCACGGCCTACGCCCTGATCCCGATCACGCGCAATCGCCTGATCGCCAACGCCGGGGACCTGCACTTCGTGCAGGGCGACCAGGTGGTCCTGAGCACGAACAGGGGCATCGAGCTGGGATTCGCCCTCGAGTCGCCCGTCTACCGCGAGTTCAGGGGAGAGATCAAGAACCGCATCCTGAGGAAGTTCGGGTACTCGGACTCGCGGCAGATGACGCGCAACGAGACCAAGAGCGTGGAGGCGCTGGAGCTGTGCCGCAAGCTCATCGATGACCGCAAGCTGGCGATGAAGCTCCTGAGGGTCGAGCACCTGCACGGAGGCGGCAAGGCGGTGTTCTACTTCACGGCCGACAAGCGCGTCGACTTCCGGCTGCTCATACGCGAGCTGGCCGGCCAGCTGCACACGCGCATCGAGATGCGGCAGGTCGGCGTGCGCGACGCGGCCCGGCTCGTGGGAGGCCAGGGGCCGTGCGGCCAGCGCGTGTGCTGCAACCGCTTCCTGACGAGGTTCAGCCCCGTGTCCATCAAGATGGCCAAGGTCCAGAGCCTCATGCTCAACCCCCACAAGGTCTCGGGCATCTGTGGCAGGCTCCTGTGCTGCCTCGAGTACGAGTACGAGCAGTACCGCGCCATCGCCCGCGAGGCCCCCAGGATGGGCCGGGAGGTCCAGACCGACGAGGGACCGGCCACGGTCAGGGACGTCATGCTCATCGAGGGCAAGTGCGCCCTCGAGATGCGCGACGGCAGCCGGAAGGTGTGCCCGTGGCACGAGATCGAGTTCACGAGGGAGCCCGAACAGAGCCGGGGGGAAGATCAACAGCAGGGAAGCAGAAGGGGGCGACGCAGGCCGAGAAGCGAGGAAAAGAAGGATGAGTGACAGCCGCTTCTACGTGACGACGCCCATCTTCTACGTCAACGACCGGCCGCACATCGGCACGGGCTACACCATGGTCGCCACCGACGTGCTGGCCCGCTTCCACCGGGCGGCGGGCTACGACACGCGCTACCTCACGGGCCTCGACGAGCATGGCCAGAAGATCGCACAGGCCGCGGCGTCCCAGGGCCTCGAGCCACAGGCCTTCGTCGACAAGATGGCCCGCCCCTTCGTGGACGCCTGGAGCCTCCTGGACACGAGCCACGAGGACCTCATCCGCACCACGGAGCCGCGGCACGAGAGCGGCGTCCAGAAGCTGTGGAAGACCGTGGCAGAACGCGGCGACGTCTACCTGGGCGAGTACGACGGGCTGTACTGCATCGGTTGCGAGGCCTACTACACGGAGAAGGACCTGCAGGAGGGAGGGCTCTGCCCCCAGGGTCACGGCAAGGTCAAGAAGATCAAGATGCCGAGCTACTTCTTCAAGCTCTCGCAGTACACCGAGCCCCTCCTGCGATTCTACGAGGAGCATCCCGACTTCGTCAGGCCCGCCTCGCGCATGAACGAGGTGGTGAGCTTCGTCAAGGAGGGACTGCGCGACCTGTCCATCTCCCGCACCAACTTCTCCTGGGGGATCCCCGTGCCTGGCGACGACAAGCACGTCATGTACGTGTGGTTCGACGCCCTGTCCAACTACATCACGGCCCTCGGCTGGCCCGAGGACCCCGACGGCCTCTACGAGCGCTACTGGCCCGAAGCGCACCACGTGATCGGCAAGGACATCCTGCGCTTCCACGCCGTCTACTGGCCTGCAATGCTCCTCTCCGCCGGCCTGAAGCCTCCGCGCTGCGTCTTCGCGCACGGCTGGCTCACCATCAACGGCCGCAAGATGAGCAAGACCCTGCGCAACACCGTCGACCCCCTCGCCCTGAAATGGGAGTTCGGCAACGATCCGGTGCGCTACTACCTCATGCGCGACACGGTCTTCGGCCTGGATGGAGACTTCAGCCATGACGCGCTGATCGGGCGAATCAACTCCGACCTGGCGAACGACCTGGGCAACCTGGTCAACCGCTCGGCGAACCTCCTGCACAAGCTCGCCGGAGGCCGCGTCCCGGAGAAGAGGCAGGGGGGCGAGAAGGAGGCGGCCGTGCGCGCGAGGGCCGAGACCGTCACCCGCGAGGCGGCGGAGCACTTCCACGCGTTCGAGATGTCGCGCGCCATCGAGAGCATCTGGACCCTTTGCGCGGAGACGAACCGCTTCATCCAGAGCTCCCAGCCCTGGACCATGAAGTCCGAGCAGGACGCACCAAGGCGCGACGCCTGCCTCTACACCATGGCAGAGGCGATCCGCCAGCTCGGCCACATGATCTCGCCCGTCATGCCCGAGAAGGGCCGGCAGATCCTGACCCAGCTCGGACTGGAAGCGCCCCCCATGAGCCGGGAGCCCGCCTGGCCCTCCGCGTGGGGCGAGCTGGCCCCGGGCACCGAGCTTCCGCCGGCCAGCCCCATCTTCCCGCGCATCGACAAGAAGTCCGTTCCCGGCATACGCACGCGGCTGGGCGTGGACCGCGCCGAGGCCGGGGGGGAGCAGAAGAAGGAGCCCGGCAAGGAGGAGAAGTCCGGAGACGGCCTCATCCCGATCGATCATTTCGGCACCGTGGACCTCAGGGTCGGCATCGTGCTCGAGGCGCAGCCCGTGCCCAAGACGGACAAGCTCCTCCAGATCTCCGTGGATCTGGGCGAGGACTCGCCCCGCACGCTCGTCGCTGGAATCGCGAAGTCCTACTCGCCCGCCGACCTCGTGGGAAAGCGGATCATCGTGGTCGCGAACCTCAAGCCGGCCAAGCTGCGCGGCGTCGAGTCTCGCGGCATGCTCCTCGCAGCAACGTACGATGGCATGCCTCGCGTGCTCACGGTCGACGGCGAGGCGCCTCCCGGCACCAAGATCTCCTGACTCATGCCCCAGTACGGCTGGCCACCCAAACCCATCCCGCACGTCACGGCGGCACTGCGCGACGCCGGATCGGC
>JAFDER010000287.1 GCA_019310245.1 Deltaproteobacteria bacterium | reverse complement strand
GACTTCTTGAGATTGACCGCATCCTCGTTCTTGAGGTCGAGCATGCCCATGGCGAGCGTCTTCACGTCCGGCTTCCACGAGCCCCCCACCTTGACCGGCTCCGTGGGGTTGAGCAGCTCGTCGCCTCCCTTCTCGCCCTTCTTGCGGCCCGACTTGACCTTCTTGACTCCCTCCTCGTCCGCCTCGGTGAGCTCCGTGCCGTCCTCGTAGGCGAAGCTGGCTCCCTCGTCCGTGGTGATCGCGATCACGGTCTTGCCCTCGAACCCGTAGGAGAGCTTCTTGCCCGCGACCATGTGGACGGCCTTCTCGAAGGCGTAGCTCTCCTTGGTCACGTCATCGCCGTCCACCTCGAGAATGGTCCGCGTGAACGTGAAGCTGGCCGAGTCCGTCTCCGACTCGCTGAGCATCACCTTCTTGTTCTTGACGAGCTTGAGCTTGAACTTCGTCTTGTCAGAGTCGTCCACCTGGGTCTTCTGGCCGACGGCAGGCTTGTTCTTGAACTGGAGCGTGTAGACCTTGGGCTGGGCCTGGACCGCTGTGCTGGCGAGCAGGAGCAGGGACAGGCTGAACCCCAGAATCGTGTATTTCATGCAGGAGTCCCTCATCGTTCATGTTTGACGCAAAGCTATCAGACGTGAGACCAAGATCAAGAAACCGATATTCAGGCCGGAAGGGCCTGGAGCAGGGCGTCGACCGGAGGACGGTCCACGGCCTTCTCGGATCTGTGGGCAAAGACCATCGTGCCGGTCTCGTCGATGAGGAAGTCCCCGCCCATCTGGGCGAGGTCGGCGTCCGCAGGGGCCCTCGGTCGGCGGCCCCTCAGGAGCAGGACCGCGTACCTGACAACCACCCTCGGGTGCCAGATCTGCCAGAATGAGCCCTTCAGCAGCCCGTATGCGCGGTAGGCGGCCCTCTCGGGGTCGCTGGCCACGGGATAGGGCAGCTCGAAGTGCTCCGCGTAGCCCACGAGCCTCTCCGGCGGCTCGAAGAACACGGAGAGCACGTCGATGCCTGCGTCCTCGAAGTCCTTCCAGCGGTCCCTCACCTCGACGAGGTGCTCCTGGCACGGTAGTCAGGCCAGGTGCCGGTGGAAGACGAGCAGCAGCCTGCGCCCCCGGTAGTCTGCGAGGGTCCTCGTCCCCCCGTCGGGCAGGGTCACGCTGAAGTCGGGAGCCTTCATGCGGGTGAGATCGCTCATGCATGCACCTTCACATGTACGCATATGGGCATCGGGGATAAGGTGTCAATGTCCGACTCATCGCATCGTCCTTTACGGAACTGAAAACAGGCTTATAGGTGGGTGCAATGACCGCACGTCCCGACGAGAGCAAGGCGCCGGCCTCCAGGGGGGAGAAGCCTCCCCGCAAGCAGGACCGCGATGAGACGCCCTACAGGCTGACCCGCTCGGTGTGCCCGGAGTGCCTCCAGGTCGTGGACGCCCGGATCGTCAACCGCTCGGGCAGGCTCGTCATGCGCAAGTGGTGCGAGCAGCACGGCTGGTTCGAGGCCCTGATCTCGGACGATGCCGCGCTGCACCACGAGCGGAGGCGGTTCAACAAGCCCGGGACGATCCCGCACCACTTCGAGCGGGAGTTTCACGGCTGCCCGGAGTCGTGCGGCCTGTGCCCCGAGCACCAGCAGCACACCTGCCTGGGAATCATCGCGGTGACCGAGGAGTGCAACCTGCGCTGCCCGGTGTGCTTCGCGGATGCCAGGAAGCGGGGCAGGCACCTCACGCTGGACCAGATCGGCGCCATGATGGACCGCCTCGTCATGTGCGAGGGCGACCCGGAAGTCCTGCAGATCAGCGGCGGCGAGCCAACGCTCCACCCGCAGATCGTGGACATCCTCGCCATGGCGAGGGACAGGGGATTTGGCAAGATCATGCTCAACACGAACGGCATCCGGCTGACCGAGGACCCGGCCTTCGTGGACGAGCTGGCGAGGCTCGACGTGACGACCTACCTGCAGTTCGACGGCTTCGAGCCGGAGACCTACAGGAAGCTGCGCGGCAGGGACCTGTCCGGGATGAAGCGCGAGGCCGTGCGGCTGCTCGCCGGGCGCGGGATGCGCACCGTGCTCGTGGCGACGCTCGTCAGGGGCGTCAACGAGCACGAGCTCGGCGCGCTCGTGGACTTCGCGCTGGACGAGGAGTTCGTCCGCTGCCTCAACATCCAGCCGGCCACGTTCGCGGGCCGGTTCGGCAAGCCCCTGGACGACGACCCCATGGACCGGGTGACGCTCGATGAGGTGGTGAAGCGCATCGCGGAGCAGTCGCGATACGGGCTCGAGAAGACCGACTTCTTCCCGGTCCCGTGCCCCGACCCCTCCTGCTCGCTCGTGACGTACATCCACAAGCAGGGCGACGAGGTGAGGCCCATCCCCAGGCTCGTCGACATCGAGGACTACCTCGACTACATCAAGAACGCGAGCGTCGTCCAGCTCACCGACAGGATCAAGGAGGCCCTCGAGGGGCTCTTCTCCATGAGCGCGGTGCCCGGCGAGGACACGACGCGGTCGTTCTGCGTCTCGTGCGGGATCGACGTGGACTGGGGAGAGCTCGAGCGGGAGATCACCATGATCTCCATGATGCACTTCATGGACGCCCACAACTTCGACCTGGCGCGCCTCCAGAAGTGCTGCGTGCACGAGGTCCTGCCGGACGACGGAGGCATCGTGCCGTTCTGCGCCAACAACGTGCTGCGGAGGCCGGCACGATGAGCGGCGAGCTGACACCGGGCGAGTTCAAGTCCTGCTGCGCCAGCTTCTACGCAGACGACGTGGTGCGCAGGATCCTCGGCGACTCCTTCCATCCCGGAGGCGAGGCCCTCACCCTGGAGCTGCTCGACGCCGTGAAGGCGGGCCCGGACGACGACCTGCTCGACGTGGCAACCGGCCCCGGCGCGAGCGCCGTGCTCGCCGCGCGGAAGAAGGGCTGCCGGGTGACGGGAGTCGATCTCTCGACAGAGAACCTGGCGCGCACCGGAGCGCTCGCGAAGGAGCGAGGCGTGGCGGATCTGGTGACGGTCCGCGAGGCGGATGCGGAGAGGCTGCCCTTCGAGGACGGCTCCTTCGACGTCGTGCTGTGCGAGTGCGCGTTCTGCACGTTCGTCGACAAGACGACGGCGGCGCGCGAGATGGCGCGCGTGCTCAGGCCAGGCGGCCGGCTCGCGCTCTCGGACATGACGCTCGAGACCGACGCGTTCCCCGAGGACCTGGACACGCTGCTCATGCGCGTGGCCTGCATCTCCGACGCGGTGCCCGGCGAGAGGCTCGAGGCGTTCTTCTCGGACGAGGGGTTCGTGGACCTCGAGACCGGGGACGCGAGGTGGGCCCTGCACGAGATGGTCGAGGACATCCGGGGCAGGCTGCTGGCCGTGGAGCTGGCGAGCAAGCTCGGAAAGATCGACCTGGGCGGCATCGACGTGCAGGAAGGCAAGCGCATGGCGCGTCGATCGATCGAGATCATCGAGGACGGGACCGTCGGGTACGTGACGCTCACGGGCAGGCTGCCCGCAAGATAGGGGAATCAAGATGGACACGTACGATCTCGCGGTGATCGGAGGAGGATCCGCCGGGCTGACGGCGGCCACGATCGGCGGACGCGTGGGCGCAAGGACCATCCTCATCGACAGGACGAGCCTGGGCGGCGACTGCCTGCACCACGGCTGCGTTCCCTCGAAGGCGCTCATCAAGAGCGCGTCAGTGGCCCACGCGGTCAGGCACGCGGCCGACTACGGCATCTCGGCACAGGAGCCCGTCGTGGACCTCGAGAAGGTCATGGCGCACGTGCGCTCGGCCATCGAGACGGTGGGCGTGAACGACTCCCCGGAGGCCATGCGGGAGCGCGGCGTGGAGGTGGCCCTGGGAGGCGCGCGGTTCCTGTCACCGACCTCGCTGATGGCCGGCGACCGGGAGATCCGGGCCGACAACGTGATCGTCTCCGTGGGCTCGCGCGCCTTCGCCCCGCCCATCCCCGGCCTCGAGGAGGCCGGGTTCATCGACCACATCAGCCTGTTCGACGATCTCAGGGTCCTGCCTCCCAGGCTGGTCGTCATCGGAGGAGGCCCCATCGGCGTGGAGATGGGCCAGGCCATGGCGCGGCTGGGCTCGAGGGTCACGATCATCGAGGGCGGCCCGCGCGTGCTGATGCGCGACGACGCGGAGCTCGCGGTCCTGCTCCTGGGATACCTGCGCGAGGAGCTCGACGTGCTCACCGGATCGCGGGTGAAGGGCGTCTCGGCCGCCGGAGGCGTGAAGACGGTCGTGTTCGAGCGGGACGGAAAGGAAGAGACCATCGAGTGCGACGAGATCCTCGTGGCGGTGGGACGCAGGCCGAACCTCGAGTCGCTCGATCTCGACAGGGCGGGAGTGAGGACGAACGAGCGGGGCATCATCGTCGATGACGCGCTCAGGACCAGCGCGAAGAACGTCTGGGCGTGCGGGGACTGCGTGGGCTCCTACCAGTTCACGCACTTCGCCGAGGCTCAGGCGCGCGTGGCCGCGAGGAACGCCCTGTTCAAGGGAGCCAAGGCGTTCAAGGAGACGTGGATCCCGTGGACCACGTTCTCGAGCCCGGAGCTGGCGCACGTGGGACTGAACGAGGAGCAGGCCCGTGCACAGGCAGGCCCGGTGCACGTGTACCGCTTCGAGTACGAGGAGCTCGACCGCGCTGTGTGCGACGGAACGGCCCGCGGGCTCGCCAAGATCGTCACGGACAGGGGCGGGCACATCATTGGCGCCTCGCTCCTCGGGCCCCTGGCGGGCGAGGCCATCACGGAGATCCTCGTGGCCATGAAGGCCGGCATGACGCTCGAGAAGCTCGCGCAGGTCATCCACGTCTACCCCACCATGAACCGGATCGTGAGGAGGGTCGCGGACCAGCCCTTCCTCGAGAAGGGCGTGGGCGAGTGGACGAAGAAGCTGTTCGGTCGATTCAAGGGCAGGAGCTGAGATGTCGAGCATGTA
>JAFDER010000674.1 GCA_019310245.1 Deltaproteobacteria bacterium | reverse complement strand
CACGGGGCTGGACCTGGAGATGTGGGTGCCGGCCCTGCAGGACGTGGCCGGCAACAAGAACATCCTGAGCGGGGCCGTCGGGTACGTCTCCGCGAGCAAGGGGTGCAACCTCGTGGATATCCCGAAGATCGCGGACCGCAAGGAGGGGGGCGTGCACCTGTTCGGCAACCCGCACCTGTACAACAGCCCCGTGGCCCAGAGGCAGATCGCGAGGAACATCGCCGCCGGCCTGGGGAAGGTGGATCCCGCCGGAAAGGAGATCTACAAGAAGAACGCGAAGAAGTTCGTGGCCAGGATCGACAAGAGCCTGTTCGGCGACGAGCTCGTCAAGATCCTCGGCGGCAACAAGCTGGCCAAGCTCGCGGAGAAGGGCAAGCTCGTCGCGTTCCTCGAGAAGAACGATTACAAGGACAAGCCCCTCATCGATTCCCTGGGCGGATGGATGAAGAAGGCCATGGCTTTGAGGGGCAAGAAGGTCGTGGCCTACCACAAGAACTGGGCGTACTTCTCGAAGATCTTCGGCTTCAAGGTCGTGGAGTTCATGGAGCCCAAGCCGGGCATCCCGCCGTCGCCGAAGCACGTCAAGAAGGTGATCACCACGATCAAGAAGCAGCACATCAAGGTCCTGATCGCCGCCACGTACTACGACCAGGCGAAGGTCGAGGCCGTGGCCGAGAAGAGCGGCGTCACGCCCGTGGTCGTCGGCATCGCCGTGAAGGGACAGAAGGGCCAGGGCGACGTCTTCAAGGTGACCGACAACATCCTGGACAGCATGCTCGCGGCCATGGGCGAGGCGGGCTGACATGATGAACATCGTGGATGACATGAAACGTTCCGTCGTGATCGCTCCCGCCCTCCTCGTCGCCGTGCTGCTCGCGGCGTGCAACGTCATGGAGCCCGTGGGACTGGGCGAGCAAGCCTGCGCGCAGGTCTCGGTGGCGGGAACGGCCGTCGACGCGGCGCCCTCCATGGACGAGGCCTCCGCGTCCGTCATCGGGATCTCGGCCGAGCCCTGGACGGTCGCCCTGGTGCCGGGAGGCCCGGGATTCGTCAGGATCGACGTGCTCGAGGACGCCGGGGCCGTCCTGTTCGCCGGCGAGGCCGGGGTCGTGCGAGGCCTCACCTTCTGCGGCATCGACTTCCCACTGCCGGATCCCGCCCCCAACGGCTTCTGCTCGGAGGACATCCCAGAGCACGTGCACCTCGCGCTTCCCTCGGGCGTGTGGCACCTGGAGCTCGAGTCGGACTCGGTGGACTCGGTCTGGCTCTTGCTCGCCCCGGTGGCCGTCGCGCACGATCACGAGCACTGAGGCCCGCATGGATTCGCTTGGCTACATCCTGATGCCGATGCTCGAGTGCCTCGTGATGCTCGAGTGCCTCGTGCTCGTGGGCATCCACTCCTACCTCGGGATCCACGTGATCCGCCGCAAGGTCATCTTCGTGGACCTCGCCCTGGCCCAGCTCGCCGCCCTGGGCACCACGGTGGGCTTTCTCTTCGGCATCATGCCCGAGACCCCCGCCGCCTTCGTCTTCTCCATCGTCTTTGCCACGGCGGGCGCCGCCGTGTTCGCCACGACCCGGATGCGGAGCGAGCGCGTGCCTCACGAGGCCGTGATCGGCCTCGTCTACGCCATCGCCGCCGCCATGGCCATCCTCGTCATCGACAAGGCGCCGTCCGGCGCCGAGCATCTCAAGAACGTGCTCGTGGGCCGCATCGAGTGGGTGCGCGGCCACGAGGTGTTGATCGCCGCGATCGTGTACGCCGCGGTCGGCCTCGTGCACTGGATCTTCCGCCGGCAGTTCTACCTCATCTCCGAGAAGCCCGCCGAGGCGTTCGCGAGCGGGATGAGGGTGAGGGCGTGGGACTTCCTGTTCTACGTCACGTTCGGCGTGGTCATCTCCATCTCGGTCAAGGTGGCGGGCGTCCTGCTCGTCTTCGTCTTCCTCGTGGTGCCTGCCATCGCGGCCGTGCTGATCACGCAGAACCACACCCGCCAGCTCCTCATCGGCTGGGCCATGGGCACCGTGGTGACGGTGGTGGGCATGCTCGTGAGCTACCACGCCTCCCTGCCCAGCGGCCCCGCTGTGGTCGCCATCTACGGGATCGCCCTCGTTCTCGTCGCGGTGGTGGTGTTCGTGAAGAGGTCGAAGAGTCCCGGCAGGAGCCTCGTGCTCGTCGCCAGCGGCGCGGTGGTCGTCGCCGCGTTCATCGGGCTCATCGTCGCGCTCGGCTTCGGTCTCAATGCCACGTCGCTGGGCCGCTCCAAGCACTGTCACGGCGGCGAGTCGGTGGATCCGTCCGGCGAGCAGCACGTCCATCATCACGACGGCGAGCTCTCTGAGGCCGACACCGAGGAGCCCGAGGCGGTCGACCCGGACGAGATCCTGGATGCGGCGCGTGATGCCCTCGAGTCAGGCGGAGACGCGCACGAGTCAGGCGGAGACGCGCTCGAGAGTCTCGCCGCGCTTCTCGCCGACGAGGACGCCGGCGCGTTCTACAAGCAGCAGGCCATCGACCTCATCGAGGAGCACGCCGACCGCAGCTTCGACTATGACCCCGAGGCAAGCCCCGCGGACAACGCCGATGCCCTCGCCGCCATCGCCGCCTTCCTGGATCTCCCGCCTCCCTGAGCTTGTCGAAGGGTAAATGATGGGGTCAGACCCCCACACTGTGTCGTGAGGCGCAACGAGGGACAACCAGGCCTCGGCTCCGCCGTCAGTCGGAGAACTCGGACGATAGGATGGTGGCTATCTTCTCGCGGAGGCCAGGAGCATCCTGCGT
>JAFDER010000286.1 GCA_019310245.1 Deltaproteobacteria bacterium | reverse complement strand
ATCGAGGAGGACATGGATCTGGCCGGCGAGCCGTACGTGTTCGAGCTCCCCGAGGGCATGAAGGAGATGGACCTTGCGTGGCCGCCGCCTCCCGTGCCGCCAGCCGCGGGCCTGGAGCCTCTCGAGAAAGAGGGCCAGTGGTCCGTCTTCACGCACGAGCGGTTCACGCGCCGCGACCCGGGGCACCCCTACCCTCTCGCCACCACGTTCATCAGACCCGATCCCGAGCGCACGTACGCGAACATCACCATGGTGGCGTGGGATCCGCGGATGGTCGAGATCCACATGCAGGCGGGCGTGCTGGAGCCCAGGTCGGACACGGGCAAGGCCGGGACCGGGCTCATCCCGCGCGACGACGAGACGATGAGCCGCCTGCTCGGCGCGTTCAACGGCGGATTCCAGGCTCTGCACGGCGAGTTCGGGATGATGGGCCAGGGGAAGGTCTACCTGCCGCCAAAGCCGTGGGCCGCCACCGTGGCACGGCTCAAGGGCGGCCGGATAGGATTCGGCACGTGGCCGGGGCCGGACGTGGGCGACATCCCCGAGCAGATCGTCTCCTACAGGCAGAACCTCACGCCCCTCGTCCAGGACTCGGTGGTCAATCCCTACAAGCGGCACTGGTGGGGGTCGAGCCCGGATCTCAACCCGGACTCGCCCATGATCAACCGATCGGGAATCTGCTGGACCAAGGACGACAAGATCATCTACGGCCTGGCCAAGGCAGTGAACGAGTACACGTTCGCCGACGGGTTCAAGAGCGCCGGATGCCACTACCTCATCCAGCTCGACGTGAACTCCGGCCACAGCGGATTCGAGTTCTACAGGGTCGATCCGGCCGAGGGGCTCGGGGAGGCGGAGAAGCCGCTGAAGGAAAAATTCGAGGCAGAGGGTCCGGTGCGCGATCGCCCCGACCTCGTCTTCCGGGCCAAGAAGCTGTTCAAGAGCATGGTGCTCATGCGATTCCCGCGCTTCATCCAGCGCGATCCGCGCGACTTCTTCTACCTCACGCTCGCGCGCCTTCTGCCCGGCCCGGACGTGCAGCCGGCCGGAGGCGATCCCTCTGCCTGGAAGGTGAGCGGCCTGCCGGGCTCCGCGGACTACCCCGCCCGATTCGCCATGACGACGCTCCGCGGGAGCGATGGCCACGGCGACCCCGTACACGTCGTGCAGGCCGATCCAAGGTGGCTCGAGGTGACGGGCTCCGGCAAGGGAACCGGCGCCCTCTGGTTCCCGCCCGCCGGGCTGGAGCGGTACTCGGGCGACAGCGCCACGACCTCGCTCGTCAGCGGCGATCTCGTCATCGGATTCAGGTACGACGAGTCGGGCGCCGAGTCCGAGGTGGTGAGCGGCCTCTGGATGGAGGATGTGGGGCCCGAGGACGTGGACCATGCATTCAAGGTGATCTCCGAGGATGAGGCGGCGGCGGTGCCGCTGTGCGGGGCGTTCGGAGTGGGCCCGCACAGGTTCCTCACGTGGGCCGAAACGCCGGGAGGGGATCCCTCGAAGATATTCGAGGCGCTGCACGCCACCGGCGTGGCAACCGTTCTCGCCGTCCCCCGCACCGCGGACGAGCCGTGCGGGTGGGCCTTCAGCTACGCGGATGGAGGATCGAGCAAGATCATCTCCCTCGTCATCGAGGAGCTGGGAGCCACATCGGCCACCGGGCTCGCGTTCCTCGTCTCCGAGCGGGAGCCGGTCGTCCGCCTGTTCCCGGACACCGAAATCGTCAAGCCCGGCGAATGGAATCCTGGACAGACGAAGCGCATCCGCTACTTCAGGCCCGAGGAGAAGCCCGCGGACACCGGCGATGGGAGTGGAATCCCGGATGACGACGGAAGCGAACCGTGAAATACTGGGATGGATGGAAGGCAGCGCTCCACCCGTCAACGACAAGATCTTCATGGCCCTGCTCGAGGACGTGCAGGCCAAGGAGTTCTTCATCGAGCTCGACGGCCTCCTGCTGAAACGCTTCGTCGAGCAGGAACGCGGTACGACCCTGCAGCTCGGCTGCGCCACGCCAAACCTCACCGACGGCCTCATGAGGAAGATCTCGGGCATGGGCAAGCTCGTGGTCATCGACCCCAGGCTCCCGCTGCTCGACGCCGTGCGCTTCCAGATGGGCGGCAAGTACCCCGGCCGCGTGTTCTTCAAGAGCGACCTGAAGTGGAGGAGGCTTCCGTTCGACGACGAGGTCTTCAACACCGTCATCTCGAACCTGTTCTGGGACGAGACCGACGACAGGGATGCGCTGCTCCTCGAGCTGTACCGGGTTCTCCAGCCGGGGGGATCTCTGCTCCTGACGCTCTACCTCGAGGACTCGTTCCACGAGTTCTACGACCTGTTCTCCGAGACGATCACGAAGTTCGACCTGCTCCATCTCGCCCCGGCCGTGCAGGCCAGCGAGTCCAGCCATCCGCCGGAGGAGCAGTTGCTCAAGGCGCTGGAGGATTCCGGATTCTCGCTGTGCCGGGCCACCGGCGTGGACACGTCCGTCAGGTTCGCCGGCTCGAAGG
The DNA here is from genome assembly GCA_019310245.1 of Deltaproteobacteria bacterium. GTDB lineage: Bacteria > Myxococcota_A > Polyangia > DRWM01 > DRWM01 > JAFDER01. The sequence continues at coordinate 2,474 of JAFDER010000286.1, read as the reverse complement.
AGTTCGTCACCTCGGCGCTCTACCAGACGCTGTGGCTTCCCGCGTGGAGCGAGATCGGCGGCGAGGAGACCGAGAGGATCCTGTGGCACATGCGTGAGGCGATGGACCGCTACTTCGCGGACAGGTCCCTCGGCATGACCGTGAGGGTGGGCGTTCTGTCGGGGATCAAATAGCTGTCGTCTCAGTTCTTGTACTTCGAAGGGAAGTCGTCCCCGAAGTCCTTGTCAGGATGCAGGGTCTTGGCGCGGGCGAGGAGCGTGGCCTCGTCCTCCTCTGTGTCGGGCTCGATCGCGTCCGCCGGGCACACGTCGATGCACTGCTCGACGTCGAAGAAACCCACGCACTCGGTGCACTTGGCGGGCTCGATCACGTGGATCTCGTCCTCGTCGGGCTGGCTGATGGCCTCGTTGGGGCACTCCTCGACGCAGGCATCGCACATCGTGCACTCTTCGTTGATCTTGACTGTCATGGCTCGTGCTCCTCTCCGCCGGATCCCTGGCGGTGATGGCCCCCGGTTCACGCGAAGTTCTCGCCTCCACGCATCCAATTGCACGGATATATAGTCTTCACCCGGGCCCGCTGTCAACTCGAGGATTGCAGCCTCACCCGGTCTCGCTGAAGCCCGCGTCGGGACCGCCTCCGAGGTACGTGTGGTTGATGCCAGGGATGAGGATCCCCGCGTCGATGTTCGGGCTCGACCCGGACAGCGTGAAGTCGCCCCCCGCCGGGTCGGCGAGGCCGGGGTTCACGTCGCGTCCGTGGCACTCGAGGCCCGTCGAGGCGCACAGGTCGGCAATGGTGTCGTAGCGCACGTCTTCCCACTTGAAGACAGGGCCGTCCGTCCTCGACGTGTACCAGCTGTCCCAGTCGTAGTCGTGGCCCGTCATGCTCGTGGACATGTGCTCGAAAGCGTAGCGTGTCGCGCTCACGATGTTGTTGCGGAAGGTCACGTTGTGCACGTCGCCGGACCAGCCCATGCCGTTCGTGTCCGGCTCCCCGGTCCAGGCCGTGTTGTGGTAGGCGAGCACCGGCCCGTCCCCGTCGTTCGACCACTTGAAGCTCGTTCCCGTGAAGCTCGCGAAGGTATTCCTCAGGATCCAGACCGGCCCGTGGGTGATGGGCGCCAGCGAGATCCCGACGAGGCCCACGTCGAAGGTGTTGTCACGGAACCTGTGGTTGATGCACGCGCCCTCGGGCTCGAAGCCATCGTCGCCGATGTGGTGCACGTGGTTCGAGTACACGTCCGCGTCGAACGCGATCTCCACGTTCTCCGAGTCCCCCCAGGAGCCAGAATAGATGCCGTTGAAGATGTGGTGCACCTCGTTGCCCCGCACGATGGCGCCCGTGGTCCCCGCGATCCCGATGCCCGAGCCCTCGTGGCTCGTGCCCTTGACGGCGTCCCACGGCCACTCGTCAACGGGCGGGTCGGAGATCTCGTTGTACTCCACCCTCGCGTCGTCGCACCGATCCGCGTCCCCGGTCCAGCGCACGCGCACGCCGCCCGGCGCGCCGTGGATCACGTTGTTCCGAACCACGGCATGGGAGGCGTTTCTCAGGTACACGGCCATCCCGTACTGGCCCTGGCCGAAGAACCTCATCTCGAAGCCCTCGATCCAGATCCAGTCCTCGTCCACGTAGAAGGCGTTGTCGAAGCGCGGCACGTTCCACGCGTGGCCCGAGGGATCGTCGAGGCTCCTGACGTACAGGACGGAGTCACCAGGCTCGACGTGGAAGCCCTCGTCCATGGGCACGCCGTCGTCGCCCAGACCGTCGAGGAGCCCGTCGAGGTCGTTGTAGCGGTAGTAACGTACGCCGTCCCGTGCGAGGTACCAGCTGGACGTGCCGATGTCCGTGCTCCACACGTTCGACACGCTGCCATGAGGCGTCCACACCGCGCCCTCCAGCGTCTCGGACCCGTCGATCACCGCTCCATCGCCCTGAGCCATGATCTGGACCCATGCACCCTCGCTCCCGGCCACGTCCGTGTCCACCCGCTCGTGGTAGACGCCGTCCGCCACGAGAACCCGCGTGCCGGGACCCGCGGCATCGACCCCCTGCTGGATCGTCCGCAGCGGGGAACCCTCGCTCCCGTCCCCGCCGGATGCCGCGGAGGCATCCACGTGGATCACGTTCGCCGGTGTGAACGCGAGTTCGTCCGCCTGCGTCGTGGCGCTCGCACACGTGTCCACGCCGTCGCCGATGACATGCACCTCGTACTGCGTGCTCTCCACCAGACCGAACAGGCTCCCGACCAGCCTCCCGTCGTCGATGAGGAGCACGTCGTGACCCTCGAGCCAGGCAGCCGAGCCGGCCTCGCGGTAGAACACGAGCGCCCGGGCCGGCAGCCCGGACCCGCCCACGACCACACCCATCGTCTCGATGTTCGCGTGCAGGGACAGGCCGCCAGTCCCCTCGAGGCACTCGTCCGGCACGGAGTCCGGATCGACCTCCGGGATCACGTCGCTGACCTCGGC